>QQVI01000042.1:0-10277 GCA_003388545.1 Actinomycetota bacterium | reverse complement strand
GTCGACTTCGCCCGTCATGTCGAGAGGCACGGTGCAGGAGGAGAGCGACGGGAACATCTCTGGCACGCTCTCCGGCTCGACCGCCACGGCCGCGACGCCCTCTCCGACGAGCTTGGCGACGTCGGCTTCAACCTTCTCCTCGGACTCCCCGAGCATCCAGAGGACGCCGATGCGCTGGAGCCCCGATCGGGGCTCCTTCAGCTGGAGGAACTCAGCCCAGTTGCCATAGGTTTCCTGGCCGTGGAACGCGAGCCTCACGACCTCGGGATTCGAGTACCGGCATCGACAAATCGAAGACGACGCACCGGTCGATCCCTCCGCAGGGCCCAGGGCCTTGTCGAGCACGACCACGTCTTCGACTCCGTGGCGGGCGAGCTGATATCCGATCGACGAGCCGATGATCCCGGCTCCGACCACGACCACCTCTGCCTTCATGCGGGTGAGACCCTGTAGTCCTCAGCCGAGTCGTCCCAGTCGAGCTCGATGAGCCCTCGCCGAGCTGCTCCCTTGCAGAACTGGAGGAAACCGCCATAGCCAAACTTCTTCTCTGAGAAATCTGGGTCGACTTTCCGCAGCTGATTCTTGAGGCCGGAGAGCACGATGTTCCCGTTCCCCTTGGACAAGTCCTGTACCACCTTGCCCAGCAGCGCAAATGCCTCCTCTTCCCCGCTACCGCTCGATGGGAATTGAACGACAGGGTCGCCTCGGCCCGGTCCCTCGGACAACTCGATCACGCCCTGGCTCTCGAGATCTCGAAGAAGCTCCCCGAAAGCCCGGTAACCATGATCGGCCTCGGAGAACGTGGAGTCCTTTCTCAGGAGAGCCCGCTTCAGAGACGACGCGAGGACCTCACCGCCTCCAGACCGGCTCAACCCGGCGAGGGTGGTGGTGATCAGCGACTCGAGCTGGGCCGGCGCAGAGCTGTCTCCGTCTGAAGCAGGCTGTGAGTCTTTGACCCTCCGCGGCTCGACGCCTTCGAGGTTCTCGTAGAAGAGGAACTCGTCGCAGGCCGGTGGGAGCAAATTCGAAGTCGACGCCTTCACTCCAACGCCGATGACCTTCTTGTTGAGCTCGCGGAGCTTGTGCACGAGGGGTGTGAAGTCGCTGTCCCCGGTGCAGATCACGAATGTGCCCACATAGCCGCGCTCGAAGGCCATCTCGATGGCGTCTACGACCATCTTGATGTCAGCTGCGTTCTTCCGTGATGCTCCCATGCGCTGCGGAATCTCAATGAGCTCAACATGACTTCGGGTCATCGACTGGCGCGCGTCGTCGAACATCGTCCAGTCTGCGTACGCCTTGCGGGCGATCACCCTTCCTCTTTCGGCGAGTGCGTTGGCTATCGGCTCGAAGTCGAATGCCATGCCGTTCAGGGCCTCCCGAGCCCCGATCGCCAGGTTCTCGTAGTCGATGAACAGGGCGATGCGTTCTTCTTCCATGGGCCTGAATGTAGCGGTCGACCGGCGGGATCGGATGAGTCGTCGACCTGGACCCGGCGCGACTGGGGTGTAGCTTCTGATGTGCGACGACGAGGGTCAGCGTGAAATCGATCAGAGAAGTGAGAGTCCACGGTGTCTCCGGCACCCCGCCTCGTGACATGCTCCATACCGACCCGATACCGCGCCTCGATGGGGACGAGTACGCGCGAATCTTCAAGAAGCGGCCCAGCCACGATGCGAAACACTCCTCTGGTACGCCTTACGAGACGGAGGCTTTTCACTGGGGGAGCCTCACGACAGGCCACTGGCTGACGTCCCTCTGGATCCTCCTCGCTCCGTTTGCCTTCGCCAACGTGTCCGGCTGGATGGCAACGAGCAGGAAACCCTTGCAGCGCACAGCTATTCGCCTCGCCGCACTGGCGCTGACCGGGCTATTCATAGCGCAGATCGGCTACGTGCTCGTCGGAGTGCCCATGCTCTACGTTGCGAGCGCGGGGTGGAGCGAGACCGCCGTGATGATGGCGAGGCTGGGATCGGGACTCGCGTGGGTGCTCGTGTTCGGCGCGATCGTGCTCCGCCTCTCTACGCAGTCTCACTTCGATCCTCTCGACTACGGGGACCGGTTCGAGCTCCTCTTCACTCCGACCATCAAGGCAATGCGGCCATCGAACCATCCGGCGTCGGACCACTTTGATGATCCGGCCGAGAGAGGCGTGACCGATCCTGCGCTATGGAAAGTCCACTCGATGGTGCATCGGCTTCGTCGCATCCACTTCGCGGCAGGTCAGCTCGTCATCGCTCTGGTTCTCGCCAGGATGCAGGAGGCAGGCACCCTCACCTGGTTGGCCACAGCAGGGCTGGGGCTGACCGTTGTCCTGGTCGTGACCACCACTTACGTACCCGAATCGCGCATCTACCTCGGTGCAACTGCGGTGATCACACTGCTCGCTGAAGGCATCGCCATCGCAGCGGTGATTCTTTTCTCGCTGTCGGAGACTCCTCCAATCGTCGATGCCATTCACGTGACCACATTCCACGTCGCGATCGCTCTGGGAATTGCCGCCGCCCTCAGCCTCGTTTGTGGGATCCCGGGGATTGGAGCCCTGACCATCGCCACTTTCCTCGGCGGTGCCTTCGGCGTCGGAGCAGGGTTCATCGCGGAGGACATCGCCTCCGTCGAAACAGGGTTGGTTCAATGGGGCGGGGCGTGGGTGGCGCCGGCTGCGTTGATCTTTGTGCTCTTCGTGGCTCTCGTCGCCGTCGTGATGACGCTCCGCGGCCCACCAGAGTTGGACCGGGACGGACTGGTCAACCAGCTTCTGACCCGTGTGACCAGGAGGTCTGGAGCGATACTCGCAACAGCCGCCGGGTTCGGCCTCAGCGCAGGAGCGCTCGCAATCGTCGAAGGTTGCCTCCTCACGGAGGGAGCCTGCGGGCCCGAGGCTCTCGAAGCGGTGCCTCTAGCCGATCCCATCGTGGTCGTGCTGCTGGCTGTCGTTCTCCTCGTTGCAGCTTTCCGGATCGGCTCCTACAGGCCACTGGTTTCGTTCGGCCTGGCGGCGGCCGCTTCGGTCGTCATCTGGGTCGGCGTGACCGACCCGACGATGGGCGGATTTCGCCCCGGCGACTACCTGAACGCTCTCCCGCTCGCGCGAACACTCATCTTCGTGGGTCCGTTGCTCGCCATTGGCCGCAGCGTCCTCGGCGCTTACCGTCAGGGGGCCTCGAACCGCAAGGTCGGCATCATCTGGGACGTCGCATCGTTTTGGCCCCGCTGGTTCCACCCTCTCGGCCCTCCGGCTTATGGCCCGAAAGTGGTCACAGAGCTCGAACGGCACCTGAGAAGTGACGGGATCTCCGTCCTTGCCGGCCACTCGCAGGGATCGGTGATCGCGGCAGTGGCGGCCAACCGGGCATGCGAGGAGGGCGGCGAGGCGGCCGTGGGACTGCTCACGTACGGAAGCCCGATTGGCCTGCTCTACGAGAGGCTTTTTCCTGACGTCGGGATGAGCGACCTCATCGCCACGCTTCCCGCCAGGCTGCAGGGAGGCTGGACGAATCTGTGGCGGGTGGATGATCCAATTGGAGGCAAACCACTAGGCGGGAGCATCGTCGACATCCTCGACGAGCGGGGGCGGGGCCACTCCGGCTATGAGCTCTCGCGAGCGTATCGGGACGCCCGCGACGCTATCGCAAGCAGGCTGCCCTGAACTGAGCTCAACAGACTGGATCGCCTGGTTCGGCTCCCAGAGACTTTCCGATCGAATCTGTGAGCCTCCTCAGGGAATCCTTGTCATCGACGGCAGCCAGCAGATGCTGCTGAACCACACGAGCATGGACCGGCTCTGCTTCAGCGAGCTTGTCACGACCAGACTCGGTGAGCGAGGCGAAGCTGCCCCTGCGATCGGTCGGACAGGAGCGTCGCTCCACCCAGCCGGCCTGCTCCAGACGGGCCACGGCGTGTGAGATCCGACTGCGGGAGAAGACAGCGGAGTCGGCCAGCTCGCCCATCCTCAGTCCATCCTCGCCGGCCTCCCCCAATCTGACGAGCAATGTGTAATCAGGCAGTGAAAGGTCGACTTCTTCGCTCAGGCTCCGATCTATCTCCTCGAAAAGCAGCCGGGCTGCAAGCAAATAGGAACGCCAGACCGCCTGATCTGAAGTGTCGAGACTGGTGCGCTCTCGGGTGGTCATCGTGCTCATGATAGCCGTCTCTTGTTGAGAATTGAATAGTTGACAGTTCAAACATATTGTCCTACCGTGACGATTGACATTTCAACTATTGAAAGGTGAAACATGACCGCCCCGACCCAGACCGAGCACAGGACCGCACCGGCATCCGGAACGTGGGACCTCGATCCGGCTCACAGCGACCTGCGAATCACCGCCCGACATCTGATGGTCACGAAGGTCCGCGGTACTTTCCGCGAGATCGAAGGGACCATCGTCGTGGCTGAGGACCCACTCGAGTCGAGCGTCGAGATCGAAGCCAAGGCGAGGTCGGTGAGCACCGGAGTCGCCGATCGCGATGAGCATCTTCGCTCCCCCGACTTCCTCAACGCCGACAGTTACCCGATAGTCAGGTTCGAGTCGACGAGCATTGCCCGGGAGCGCGACTCCTGGAAGCTCACAGGAGATCTCACGATCCGTGGTACCACCAGATCGGTCACCTGGGATCTGGCCTTTGAGGGTTCGGCCAGCGACCCCTACGGAAACACGAAGGCTGCGTTCGTGGCCACGGGTGCGATCAACCGTGAGGAATTCGGACTCACCTGGAATGTCCCTCTGGAAGGGGGAGGAGTGCTCGTCTCCAAGGAGTTCCAGGTCGAATTCGACGTCCAGGCGACGCTTCGTTCCTGAATATCCCACCGGGCGGGTCGGATGGCCCGCCCATCACCTACGTCAGAGCGTGGTAAACAGCCTCACGCGATGGAACACAACGCCTCGACCCTGTTGATCAGCTGCCCGGACCGTCCTGGCATCGTCGCCGAGGTCGCCGGTCTTCTTCTGGAGCATCGAGCCAACATCGTGCACGCCGATCAACACGTGGATCGGGAAGAGGGCCTCTTCCTGCAACGGATCGAATTCACGCTTCCTCCCGATGGGGCGATTGAGGGAGTCGAAGAGGATTTCGCCGGCATCGCGGCGGGGTTCGAGATGGCCTGGAAGCTGCGAACGAGAGAGCGCCCCACCCGAGTCGCCATCCTCACCTCACACGAGACCCATTGCCTCGCCGATCTGCTCAGTCGTTGGGACATCGGCGAGATGGAACCGGCGCGGCTGATGTTCGTGGCATCGAACCACCCCGACCATGGGACCCTCGTGGGCCACCACGGGATCCCTTTTCACCACGTGCCTGTAGCTGGTGATGACCCTTCGGCCCACTCCGCCGCCATCCGAGAGCTCGCCGACGATCACGAAGTCGATCTACTCATCCTGGCCCGGTACATGCAGATTGTGCCTCCGTCGACGGTGGAGGTGTACCGCAACCGGATCATCAACATCCATCACTCATTCCTTCCCGCATTCGCCGGCGCCAGGCCCTACCACCAGGCCCACGCACGAGGGGTGAAGCTGATCGGCGCCACAGCGCACTATGTGACTTCGCAGCTCGATGAAGGGCCCATAATCGCCCAGGACGTTCTCCGGGTCAGTCATCGCGATGGCATCGATGAGCTGAAGCAGAAGGGGCGGGACCTCGAGAAGGTGGTCTTGGCACGCGCCGTGCGGCTGCACCTCGATGACCGGATCCTGACATACGGCAATAGGACCGCAGTCCTCGATTAGACAGCCCGGCTCGCCCGCGCAACTAACCGAGACAGGTGGCCAGAATGAGAGCTTCGTCGCCGGCGCTTCGCGGTTTTCCCATGCAGTCCTTGGGGTATTCCGTGAGCCCGGTTGTGTCGACAACGGGGTGCCAATTTGGCCTCAGACCGCTACGAATTGATCGAATCGCTCGGCACCGGGGGAATGGCGAGAGTATGGAAGGCTCGAGACACGGTTCTCGGCCGTTTAGTAGCCGTAAAACGGCTCCTGCCGCACTCGGCGGCTGAGCCACGCTTTCCTGAGCGGTTCCGCCGCGAAGCACAGGCTGCAGCCTCGCTCAGCCACCCGGGGATCGTCACCGTCTACGACACCGGAGAAGACGAAGACGGACCTTTCATCGTGATGGAGTTGGTGGAAGGCGAGACTCTGCGGACACGTTTGACCAGAACGGGGCCCTTCGATCTTGCCTCGGCTTCGTCGATAGTCGAACAGGTTGCCGCTGCCCTCGACTACGCACACGAACAAGGGGTCATCCACAGAGATGTGAAGCCATCCAATCTGATTCTCCAGACAGACGGGAAAGTGAAGCTCGCCGATTTCGGAATCGCCCGCTCGGCGAATGACACAGCCACGATCACCGAGCCCGGCTCACTGGTCGGCACCCTCGCCTATCTCGCTCCGGAGGTCATAGAAGGCGGTTCGGCAACCCCACGGTCGGACATCTACTCCCTTGGGGCGGTCACATACGAGATGCTGACGGGCAGGGCCCCCTTCGAGGCGGAAAGCCTCGGAGCGCTTGTCAGCGCGATTCGAGCCGGCGAGTCGGCCCCGCTGTCGGGTGTCCCGGCGAGTGCGGCGCGTGCGGTCATGACCGCCATGTCCGCCGACCCCGACCTCAGACCTTCGAAGGCGAGCGAATTTGCCGGAGCGCTACGCCGTAACGGCACCCTCGTGATCCCCTCGGCGCCGGCCGGTAGTGGTGAAGGTCGCCCTCCATCCGTTGGCGCGTCGGATCCGACCGCGATACTCAATCCTCAACAGCTCCGAGGACCCTTCCGTAGACGCAACTGGCTCCTCGCCGTCCCGCTGCTTCTCGGAGCGCTCGGCCTTGCGATCTTCGCCACCGTGTCGAACGGATCGGGCCCGGCGGCGGCTATCACGTCCTCCTCAACAACATCTATTCAGAGCACGACGACAACAACTGCTGCGACCACCACCACCCAGGCAAGCACAACGACGACGTTGCCTCCCATCGAGGCCGCCGCTGCCGAACTCGAAGCGCACATCGCCGAGTTGTCCCCGCCGACCTACCTTCCTCCAGACATCAAGGATATTTCGGAGACGCTGGACGCCGTCATGGTCGCTTGGGCGGCCGACGACCAGAAGACCTTGAAGAAGGAGCTGGAGAGACTGGGGAATCAGATCCAGGGCCTGGCAGACACCGAGGAGGCCGGGCACCTGATGGATCACTTCATCGAGTTGGCCGATCTCATGGGTTTCGACGTCAAGAGAGGTGGTGGAGACGACGACTGAGAGGTCAGCGTTCTGGTGACGACCCGGTCTCCTCGAGCTCATCGAGTCGCTCCCGCAAGACGCGTTCCTCGTCGCGAAGGTGACCGACCGTCGCCATGATCTCTGCCTTTTCTTCTGAGTCGAGCTCTTCGCCCTCGACGTTCTGATTCAGCTCTGCGAGTTCGAGCTTGATCTCGGCCAATCGCTCTTCTATCCGATCGATTCTCTCCGGTAGAGGCTTCTTCTTGACAGGCACGGTTGCTCCGTTCCGTTGCGGCTACTCAACAAGCACTTACCCGGAAGAGATGAGCAAGGAAACACACAACGTTGCAAGTCGGTTCGCCAGAGATGCAGAGCCAAGCCTTGACCGACGGCCCCGCCTGCGTAATACTCGTCCCGCAAATGAACGCATCATCGATCTCAACAATCATCATTATCGATTAGGCACTCACCACCAGTGGTCAGTGCCCGAAGCCCTCTGCACACGCAGGGGGTTTTCTCATTCACAGGACATGCCAATGCAAGTAGAGATATACGACACGACACTTCGGGACGGATCCCAGCAGGAAGGGATCAGCCTCACGGTCAACGACAAGCTGCGTGTGGCCAGATTGCTCGACGAGCTTGGGGTTGCCTTCATCGAAGGTGGCTGGCCAGGCGCCAACCAAAAGGACACCGAGTTCTTCGACCGCGCCCGGTCCGAGCTCTCCCTCAAGAACGCGACCCTGACCGCCTTTGGGTCGACGAGACGGCCGAACGGAAACGTCGAGAACGATCCGCAACTTCGCGCCCTGCTCGATGCGGACACCGAGTTCATCTGCCTGGTGGGCAAGTCGTGGGACTACCACGTGCTCGAAACGCTGCGAACGGACCTGGACCAGGGGCTCCGGATGGTTGGCGAGTCGATCGAGTTCCTCAAGGCGCATGGGCGCCGGGTCTTCTTCGACGCCGAGCACTTCTTCGACGGGTTCCGGAGCAACCCGGAGTTCGCCCTGAGTGTTCTCAAGACCGCAGCCGAAGCAGGGGCCGAGCGTTTGGTCCTCTGTGACACGAACGGCGGCTCTCTCCCCCGCGCGACGGGTGAAGCGATCGACGCAGTGCGGAATCAGTTCTCCGACACCAAGATCGGCGTTCACTTTCACAACGACGCAGGGACGGCGGTCGCTTCCTCGATGACAGCAGTGGAGTCGGGCGTCTATCAGGTGCAGGGCTGCATCAACGGCTACGGGGAGAGGACCGGCAATGCCAATCTCTCGACGTTGATACCGAACCTGCAAGTGAAGATGGGCGGCAAGGTGATCACCGGCGATCTTGGGCTGATCACGTCGATCTCCCATCACATCGCAGACATAGTCAATATCGCTCTCGATCCACATCAGCCTTATGTCGGGGCATCTGCGTTCACCCACAAAGCCGGGCTTCACACATCGGCGCTGGCCCGTCGCCCGGACGCGTACGAGCACGAGGAGCCGGCGAAAGTGGGCAACCGAACGCGAATGGTGATCAGCGAGCTGGCCGGGAAGAGTTCCGTCATGTCCAAGGCAGAGGAACTCGGCCTAGACGTCGACGGCGAGCTGGCTGCGGCAGTCATCGAGCAAGTAAAGGAGTTGGAGCACCGCGGCTACCACTTCGAAGCGGCCGATGGGTCTTTTGAGCTCCTCATCAGGAAGATGACGGGATGGGTCAATCCCTTCTTCGAGCTCGAGACATTCGAAGTGCGATCCGAACGTGACGAGCGGGGGGACACTCAGTCCAAGGCAACGGTGCGGCTCCGAGTCGGCGGCGAGATTGCGGAAGAGGACGGGGATGGCGTGGGTCCTGTTCATGCTCTGGACATGGCACTGCGTCAAGCATTGCGTCCTCACTTTCCTTCGGTGGACCAGCTCAGCCTCTCCGACTACCGGGTGCGCGTCCTGGACAGCCGAGACGGCACGTCAGCCCGCGTTCGAGTATTGATCGAGACGACCGACCACGAAGACTCATGGGGGACGATCGGCGTGCACGAGAACGTCATCGAGGCCTCATGGCAGGCGCTGGCCGATGGGATAGTGATCGGACTACTACGCCACAATTGATGCGGGTCTGGGCAGTGTCCCAGCTCATGCGACGGGTCGCCGGAACCGGGAGCCGAAGGGTACCTGCCCTCGGTCTCGACAACCCGTCACCGATCTGCACTATCGGCATCCCTTGGTTGAACACTTGAGGCCGGGCACGCGCTAGTCACTTTGCGCGCCGTGCAAATGACCCCCAGGTTTCCACCGCGAGTGGTCGATCTGTCGACATGGGCCAAGCCTCCTCCCCGAACAACACAAAATGCGCTCACTGCCCCGAAGCGGCCGCCTTTGTCACGCCGGTTGGACAGGTCTGTGCCGACCATGTTCTCGATGTGACGCTGGCCCAGGGCCGCGACTCCGAAGATCGCTGGCTGCCGACCCCCTTGGTCAAATGAGAGGCCATCTACCGCTCGGAGATAGTCAGTGGGCCTTGAAGATGCGCACCCATGGCGAAACGAAGCGAAGGCGTGCCCGCCATGCCAAGGGCGACTCGCACAAGCCTTCCAAGGAACCCAGGCCACAGCCGGACACACAGCGCCCGAGTGGTCGGGTGACGTCGCCCTAGACAGTCGCCCTAGAGCCAGCGACGAGTTCTTCAAACCCCTGCTCCACGCGTAGGATCTCCCTATCCACACGCCCATGGCGGACCCCGTCGTCATTGCCCTCGTAGCTCAGTGGATAGAGCACGGGTTTCCTAAACCCGGTGTCGCAGGTTCGATTCCTGCCGGGGGCGCGGCGTGCTCGCAATCTGCGAGCACGTACGCAGGTTTCCCATGGAAACTGCGGCTCATGAGTCCAACGCAGGCTGCGCCTAGCCGGCACTCGCTAGAGGACGCGGAAGCGGATGCGGTCGCCATTCTCCAGCCCGAGCATCGTGCGGAGGTGGATCGAGCTGGCAACTTCGATCCGATCCGGTGGGTAGCCGTCGATCTCCTTTGCCTGAATTGCAAGCGCCGGAATCTCCCCGACTATCTCTATCCGGGAGATGCGATAGACACTCTGACCG
>QQVI01000263.1:10963-11455 GCA_003388545.1 Actinomycetota bacterium | reverse complement strand
CATCAAGCCCGAAGGCCGGGAGCTCGAGGATTTGAGTCGTCGCCCCCGGGGGGCCGGGAAGGGCCCAATGTATGAAGTCGAATGGCGGTGGCCCACCTCCATCTACGGTCCCCACCAGCGGTTTCGGTAGACCGACGTCCGTAAAGACCCGGCTGCCACGGGGAGGCTTCGCCAATGCCGTGGCCGGCGCCGACAAGGCCAAACCCGCTACCGCCGCGGCACCGACTCCTGCTAGGAACCTCCTCCGATCAACGTGGCGATGCGGGGTGGTTGTCGGGCTCGACATGACTGACTCCTCAGTACCGGCCTCGAACCCATCGTTCGGGGCCAGTCTCGGAACCTAGCAAATCACACCTAGCGGGTGTCGACCCCACGACGCAGTTGAACATGGATCGCGAGTCGGTACCAAGTCAGTCCCGCTCGACTCTCTTCAAGCCCCGGGCCTCCGTCCAGAGCTCGATCACGAGTTTGGTTGCGTGATCGTCGCGACCG
>QQVI01000263.1:0-10953 GCA_003388545.1 Actinomycetota bacterium | reverse complement strand
ATCTAGTTCCTCAATGCATAGTAGTACAAGGTATTGCGGGTGTCGAGGGGCAAGCTATGTGCATGGGATGCAAGTCAGTCCCGCTCGACTCTCTTCAAGCCCCGGGCCTCCGTCCAGAGCTCGATCACGAGTTTGGTTGCGTGATCGTCGAGACCGGTGATCACGACCTCGGTGATGTCCGCTGCGAACATGTCACCGTCGGATGGTTGGGTTTCGAGGTTGGCCGGGACTGCCCGTCCGGCGATCTTGGCCTCCCCCGGCCATTCGGCCTCCTTGCCCGGCTCCGGGTGGAACGTCGGGCTGTGGAGGGCGAAACGCGGGTCCCTTCTCAAATCCGCTCCTTTGCGAGCTCGCGGCATCGATCCGAAGCGAAGATCCCCGTCGACAAACTCACACTCGATGCCGGAGATGCGGGGCGAGCCGTCGGAGCGCAACGTTGCGATGGTCTTGTGACGGCCCGCGTCGAATAGTCGCTTCACGCGACTGGCGAAGTCAGGTTCGGAATCGACGATCGCTTGCCAGGACGCCATCGGCGCAGGATATACGGACCTACGGGAGCGGCTGGTCTGCCTTGGCTTTGGTGGGGCTATGCCTCTTCGCTGGTCGTTCGGAAGACGAACGCGAGTCCCTCGTCGGTCTCCTGGACGTCCATCACTGCCTCCGCAAGTGGCTCCACGAGATCGTTCGCGACGAAGACTTGAGTATCGCCTTGCTCGGTCATCTCGTCGCTCTCTTCTGCGCCTTCGACAAACTCGAGACGGATGGCGAAGTCGCCGCTGGGGGTCTGCGCCGGGCTGAGTCGGGTGTCATGCGACTCCGGCACTTCTTGGTTTCGACGGACTGCTTCGAGAGCCGAAGCGGCCTCTTGGGACACCTGCAACATGTTCGTTCTCCTTTGCTCCTGCCCTCCCACCGTAGGCCACTTGGGGAATTGGCCAGAACCAGATCGAGGCTGGTTAGCGTCCGCCCCGGAGGTATTGCATGAGTGAGACTGGCTGGCGCGAATTCCTTGCAGCGGAGCACCTCGACGACTGGGTCGTGCTCCATGGGGGAGCCACTGCAGTGTTCAGAGTGGGATCACTGCCGGAATCGGCGGAGTTGGCCAAAGCCATAGCCGATCTTCCGGGTGTGAGTCCCGAGACTCTTCTGACGGTGGCTTCCGATCGCCTGACTGTCCGGCTCACTCGCGATCTCTGGGAGCTGGAGGGAAGACACATCGATTTCGCACGCGCCATCTCGGAGGCAGCGGCGTCACAAGGCGCCATCTCCGACCGCGCCTCGGCTCAGGAGGTCCAATTGGCCATAGCCGGCAAGCCGGAAGACCTCGATGTCGGCTTTTGGCGAGCGGTGCTCGGCTACACGGCAATGGCAGACGACAATGGCGTCGACCCACTGGGACACGGGTCAACGGTCTGGATGCAGCAGCTCGACCCGGCGAAAGATCTGCGGCATGCCATGCACGTCGACGTGTCCGTGGCACGTGAGGAGGCTGAGGGGCGGCTGGCCGCAGCGCTGGCGGCGGGAGGGACGATCGTCGACGACTCGGAAGCGCCCGGATGGTGGACATTGTCAGACCGCGCCGGGAACAGGGTTTGCATTGCATCTTGGCCCGACGGCGCGGGCCGACCTGGGTAGTGAGTCAGAGCTCCCGATACATCACGTGAATCGGGGTGAGACCCTCCGTGCCGTGACGGAAGGCGGCCGGCACCGTTCCCACTATCTCGAAGCCGAGCGACTCCCATAGCGCCACAGCTCGCTCATTCGACGCGACCACGGCATTGAACTGCATCGCATGGAATCCGGCAGCTCGGGCCTTATCGATCACGTACTCCGCGAAGCGCCGCCCTATCCCCCGACCTGAGACTTCCGGCGCCACCATCCAACCGGCGTTGCAGACGTGGTCCCCCAGCCCGGGCTGGTTCGGCTTCAGATAGGCGGTGGCGACAATCTCATGGTCGCTCTCAGCAACGAACGTGAACCGTCGACCATCGTTCGGCTGCATCCAGAGATCGCGGGCATCGTGCTCCGAGGTTTCCGGCGGATAGGGATAAGTCTCCCTCGTCGCGACGACTGCGCGGAAGATGGGCCAGATCGCCGGCCAGTCGTCGGGCGTGGCTTGGCGGAAGGTGAGATCCACATCGGAAACAATATCGTCAGGAATTTTCCGGATTTCTCCGTGAGCCGGTCGTTTCTGTCACACCCTGTCGATACGTTGAGAGCATGAGACGGGAAGAGCTTTCCCGTCGGCCTCTTCCCCACCGGCGGCTACAGCAGGATCATGTTCGAGGCGCATCGGTGGACGATCTCGCAGGCTGGCTCGTCATGCTGGAAGACGAAATGGCCGTCATCGAGCAAAACCGGGCGGTGATCATCGGCGAGTTCGATGAGCGAGAGGCCCACCATGCTTTCGGTCACCCTTCCACCATCTCCTTCCTCAAAGAGGCATGCCGGATGGCCGGCGGACGCGCTCGCCGACTGGTCAAGAGGGCCCGGGCGGCGGCGCGGCATTCGGCCACGATGGCGGCGTGGAGATTCGGGCAACTCTCCAGTGACCAGGCTCAGCAGCTATTCGATGTCTCCGATGAGCTCGCCGACCGGTACCCGGACGCCGAGCAAGTGTTGTTGGACATCGTGGGCGAAACCCCCGACGAGACGAGAAAGACCATCAACTACTGGAAGAACAGCGTTGACCCCCGAGGCGTAGCGCTCGATCTCGATATCCAGATGGAGCGCCGCAGCCTCGAAATCACGACTCAGCCCAACGGAATGGTTTCAGGTCGTTTCACTATGACTGGGCTGGCAGGCGAGACGTTGAAGGCCGCTGTCACCACTCTTCTTCCGCCTCCCCAGCCCACCGATACCAGGACCGCGACCCAACGTCGCCACGACGCACTCGAAGACCTCGCTTCCTCGTTCCTCGAGAACACAAACACGACCACCAGCGGTGGGGAGAAGCCTCATGTGAGTGTCCATTGCGACCTCGACGCGTTGAGAGCTGAGGCAGGCGGGCTCCACGAGACCACCGACGGAACCGTCCTCCCCGTCGGAACTCTTCGCGAACTCGCCTGCGACTCATCGGTGACCCGGATCGTCTTCGATGGAGAGTCAGAGGTCATCGACGTCGGGCGAAAGACCCGAGTCGTTCCTGCAGCGTTACGGCGAGCAGTGATCGCAAGGGACCGGCACTGTCAGGCGCCCGGTTGTGGTCGCTCGGCTACCTGGTGCGACGTCCATCACATCGTCCACTGGGCCGACGGCGGCGAGACGATCCTCGCCAACCTTCAACTTCTCTGCAGATATCACCACACGCTCACTCATCGCCAGGATGCGGTGATGCGGTTGGAGGTTGCCTGGGGAAAGGAGCCAGCCGCCGCCGGCGTTGGCCCACCGTAGGGACGGTGCGGGCCACCGTCCCTGATCGATAGCGCTAGTCCCTGAGAGTCGTGCCACCCTTCCAGGAGACGCCGACACGGTGGTAGTAACCACCGATCATCTCGGCTTCGCGGAGTAGAGCCAGCTCTTCTGTGGGCGACTCGAATAGATCCAGCTCGGCGGTGCCAGCCCAGACATCGGCAACCTCCCCGTCGTAGCCCCGCATCGTGACCAGCTCGTCCATCGATTGTGTTCCATCGGATTCGATAGCCGGCCACATGCGGTTGTGGAGCATGGGATGGGCGTTGACAAAACCAGGCCTGTCGGCGGGTTCGGTCAGAGTCACCACGGCTTCTGCCAGCCGGCGACCATTGGCCGAGAGTGTCGCACCGAACCTTGCTCCCTCTTCGAGGCGGGGCCCGGCCCGACCCACCGTGATCGGACGGGTCATCCAGATCTCGCCCAACTTCTTCGGGTACCCCTGGTGGTAGCCGCGGACGAGTGCAAAGTCCTTGTCGACCCAGATGTAGGCGCAACGGCTCCACAGCTCGTCCTCCCAAACACCGCGGATCACGACGAAGCACTCTTTGTACTGGGCGCGCGCCGGGTCGAGGATCTCCGCGAAGTCGTCACCGCAACTCTGCCAGTCGGCCCAGATGATCGCCACGGCACCCGGGTCGTCCTCGGGTAGCTCGGCGCCCTCCGGCAGCAGCTCGGCAACACGGCCGGGGTCCGTGCGGTACTCGACGGTGATCATCTCGCCGGAGTAGTGCCACGGCGGAGCCGGGATGAGAGATGCCTTGCCGGTGGGAGACTTGGGAAAGAGGAAGCCCTGCATCAGAGGAAGGGTAGGTACTCCGCCATCTCCCAATCGCTCGTCCACGAGTTGTAACGCTCCCACTCCGCCCGCTTCACCGTGACGAAGCCATCCACGTACGCCGGAGAGAACGCCTGGACGAGATCGGAGTCGGCCTCGAGGGCGTCGAGAGCGTCACGCAGCGTCGGCGGGGTCACGATGTCAGTCGAGGCGTTCTCGATGCAGTCCTTGGTCTCGACCTCGGGCAGCTCGTAACCCTTCTCGTATCCGAGGCGGGCGGCAGTCAGGACGGTGGCAACGGCTTGATGAGGGCTCACGGCACCGTCCCCCATGCGATGCTCGAGACGGGTCGCACCGCCACGGGCGGGGGGCACCCGAACGGTCACTCCACGATGGTCGTAGCCCCAGTTGGCCCAGTAGCCGCAAAGGGAGCCGGGCTTCAGGCGCTTGTAGGCGTTGACGGTGGGTGCCATGAGAGCGGCCATGCCGACATGGTGTTTGAGCATTCCCGCCGTCAGCTGGCGGGCAATCTCGCTCAGCCCATCGTCGGAGTCCTCATCGACGAGAAGGTTGTTCCCCTCCCCATCGGCCATGGAGAGGTTCACATGCAGACCGCTGCCGCCGCGATCGGTGATTGGCTTGCCCATGAAAGTGAGCATGTGCCCATGCCGGGCTGCGATCTCCTTTGCCATCACCTTGAAGAGAAAAGCGTCGTCCGCAGCCGTCATGGCGTCGCGATACGCAAGGGTGAGCTCGAACTGGCCGTTGTCATACTCGCTGTTCACCGACTCGAGCGGGATTCCGACCTTGTGGGAGATCCGCATGATCTCATCGATGACCCCCTTGGGGTCGACAGCCATCCCGGTCCCATACACATACGCACCGGGGGTGGAGATGGGCTGCCAGCCACCGTCGCCATCAGGCTCGAACAGATACGCCTCGAGCTCGATGCCGACCATCGGCTGCATGTCATGAGACTCCCAAGCCTCGATGGCAGACCGGAGGACGTTGCGAGGCGTGAGAGCGACGGCCTCGCCCTTTCGGGTTATCTCCGGGATCACGACGCTGGTGTCGGGCTCCCAACCTGGTCGAGAATCAGAATCCTCGAATCTGGCCTCGACATCGGGCAGCCCCTCCCAGAACATCCCTCCGTCGTGCGGGATCATCTCGCGATCGAAACCAAGTGTGAACAGGGCGATGCAGTGGCCCGTCTCGCTCTTGGTGTGCCCGGGCAGATACTTGCCACGGGCCAAGCCGAGATGGTCGGGCCACAAGAGTCGCAGACGTTCGTACGGTTCCGGCACGTTCCTCCTCACTGAGCCGCCATGATCGTAGAGGTTTCGCGCCGGACGAGGCATGGCCATCGCAAGAAGCTAACTTGTTCGTATGTCGACACCACTGGAGCCTGACGCCCAACAGCGGGCCGAACTCAACGAACAGGCCGATCGATTCCTCGAGGAGTGGTATTCCCGCGTCGAGACGATGAACGCATCCGGGGAGCCCCTCACCGACCGCCAGATATCCGACCTGATGGAGCCCCCACGCGAACAAGGGCGGGACTTCGCCAGGATCCTCGACGATCTCGACCTCGCCGGACAGGCAGGCATACTCCATCCCTCCAGCGGCCACATGTCCTACATACCGAACGGCGGCCTCTACACGGGCGCGATCGCCGAGCAGTTGGCGGCAGGGCTGAACCGCTACACCGGAGTTGCCGGCGCCGCTCCCGGCATGACGGCCATCGAGACGGGTGTGACTCAATGGGTGGCCGGCTTGTTCGGCATGGGTGAGAGCGCCGCGGCGATCCTCCTGTCCGGTGGCTCGACGGCAAATCTCACCGGGATCGTTGCAGCGCGGGTGAATCGACTCGGCGACCACTTCGACGACGGAGTCATCTACCTGACTGCTCACACCCATCACTCCGTTGCCAAGGCCGCACGGATCGCCGGATTCAGAAACGATCAGATCCGCATAGTCCCCGTCGACGCCGACCTCAGGATGCGAGTCGATGTGATGGAGGAAATGGTGACCCAGGACACCGAGAGCGGTCTTCGGCCTTTCCTGGTCGTTGCCTCGGCGGGAACCACCGACACGGGCACGGTGGACGACCTCGAGGCGATCGGGGCCGTCGCCAAACGGCACGAGCTCTGGATGCATACCGACGCCGCATACGGTGGCTTCTTCGTTTTGACCGAACGGGGCCGGAAGGCACTCGCGGGGATCGGTGAGTCCGACTCGGTTGCGGTCGATCCGCACAAAGGCCTGTCCATACCCTTTGGAGTTGGCGCTCTGGTCGTGCGTGATCAGAACTACTTGTTAGACGCGAACTACGGGCGAGGCGCATACCTGAACCACGAAGAAGTCACACAGGGCCTGAGAGACATCTCATCACTCGGACCGGAGCTGTCGCGCCCGTTCCGCGGCCTCTCGGTGTGGCTACCGCTCCAGCTACATGGCGTGGCCCCGTTCCGGAAGGCCCTCGATGACGCTCTCGACGTTGCAGAGCACGGCTACGAGAGAGTCCGTCAGCTCGACGGGATCAGGGCGAATTGGAAGCCGGACCTGTCAATTGTGGCATTCGGGTTCGAGGACGACACGGTCGGGCGGGAGGCGATGCGACGCGTCAACGAAGACCGGGTGACCCATATCAGCTCCACCGAAGTCGAAGGCCGCTTCATTCTCCGTCTGGCCGTCCTGAATCGGCGGACGACAATCGAAGACGTCGACCACGCCATCGACATGATTCAGAAGGCCCTGATCGGCTGAGGCCTCAGGAAAGCTCGACCTTCACCGGCAGGTGCTTGATGCCTCTGATGAAGTTGCTCCTCAGCAGGTCGGGCTCACCAAGCTGGTAGCTCTCGACGCGTGACAGCAGCTCTTCGAAGACGATCCTCACCTCGAGTCGCGCCAGCGCTGCGCCCAGGCAGACGTGCCTCCCGGTGCCAAAAGTGACATGGTGATTCGGATGCCGCTTAAGGTCGAAGGTGAAGGGATCTTCGAATTCGTCCTCGTCATAGTTTGCCGACGTGTACCACATGACAACCCGGTCCCCCTTTGAGATCGGGACCCCTCTGATCTCGGTGTCTTCTGTGGCCGTGCGGCGGAAATGCATCGTCACACTCGACGCCCTGAGGATCTCTTCGGTGGCCACTTCGGAGATGGCCGAAGGGTCTTCTTGCCACATCTCCAGCTGATCCGGGTTGTCTTTCAGGAACACGAGCCCGTGGCTGATGGTGTGCCTCGTCGTCTCGTTGCCAGCTACCATCATCAAGGTGAAGAAGTTCTTGAACTCGAGATCGGTCAAGGGCTCGCCGTCGGGCTCCGAAGCCAGCATGTCGGACAGAATGTCGTCCTTGGGATCGTTCCTCCGCTCGAGAGCGGCTTGCTCCGCGTAGCGAAAAACCTCCAGAGCCGCCGGCGACCGGAAAGGCAGGAGCCGGTACTCCTCGGTGTCGACCTTGTCGATGATGACCGGCGTGTACTCAGGATCTGCGTTGGAGATCATTTGATCACCCCACGCAACCAACTTGCCGGCATCTGATTCGGGCACGCCGAGAAGGCGACAGAGCAGCCGTATCGGGAGCTCGCGCGCTATCTCGGTGACGAAGTCGAACTCACCGAGAGGAAGTACACGGTCGAGCACATGACTCGCCAACTTGCGAAATGCCGCCTCGTAGGTGGCGACGACCTTGGGGGTGAAGTTCGGTGACACGAGCCGGCGCAACCGGGTGTGCTCGGGAGGGTCGTGCTCCATCATCGTGCGCCGCGCTTCGAGCTCGTCGGGCGACATCTGCTCGATCCTGATCCCTCGGGAGGCAGTGAACCGCTTGAAGTCGCGACTGACCTCGACGACATCGGCGTGTTTGGTGACTGCCCAGTATCCCGAGCCATCAGCCTCCTCGACCCACGACACGGGCGCTTCATCTCGCATCCGGGCGAAGGCGGCGTGGGGAAACCCGGTGGTGTAGGTGTCGTGTGAATCGATGTTGGCGTGTGGGTCTCCCCACTCGACACGCAATGAGTTGGCTGTCATGAAGTCGTCTGTCCGGTGTGACTGGAGCCTGCTATCAACAAGCCCTTGCGGGTTGATCGCTCGAAAGCGAACATAATCACAATTCCCTTCCGATGTGACTCGAGGAGTGTATGGCGGAGTATCGGAGAATTCTCCTGAACGGGGCGATAACCCAGGTCGAGCGGGATGGGGACATCCTGCGCGCTGGCGATGGCCGGGAGGTTGCGATAGAGGATGCGATACACCTGCCTCCGAGTCAGCCGACAAAGATCATCGCCTGTCATCTCAACTACCGCTCTCGTGTCGAAGAGTTCATGACGAAGCTGCCCCCGGCCCCCACCTACTTCCACAAGCCAACGACGGCGCTGAACGCCCACCGTGGCCACGTCGTGCGACCACAGCGTTGCGAGTACCTCAACTTCGAGGGGGAGATCGCAATAGTCATGGGCACGACGACCCGGAACGTGGCACCCGATGCGGTTGGCCCTCACATCGCGGGATACACCATCGCCAACGACTACGGCCTCCATGACTTTCGTGACACCGACGCCGGATCGATGCTGAGAGTCAAAGGCTCAGACACGCTTTGCCCAATCGGGCCAGGGCTTGTCACTGATTGGGACTTCCGCGCCAAGACGCTACGCACAATCGTCAACGGTGAAGTGGCACAGGAAGGCAACACCGATGAGATGGAATGGGACATGCACTATCTCGTTGCCGACCTCGCCCGGACGATCACGCTCCTTCCCGGTGACGTCATCCTGTCGGGGACACCTGCGGGATCGAGGCCGACGCAGCCGGGGGATGTCGTCACGGTCGAGGTGGAGGGTCTCGGGGAGCTGACGAACACCATCGTCGCCGGCCCAATACCCGTCGGCGACCAGGTCGGGGCACAACCCAGCGATTCTGAGGAAGTACTCTCAACCGCAATGGGTGGCGACTGGGAGTTCCGCGGTGTGAGAGCACCGCGCGGGCCCGGCGCCAAGCACTACGAATCGGAGTTGGACGAATGACTCAGCCGCTCATCGGAGTAACCGCTTGGAGGAGGGAGCTCGACACCTTCCTCGGCATGGAACAGCTACAGACGCTTTCCGACTATTACTCGTCGGCGATCATCGCCAACGGCATGGTCCCTGTCATATTCCCCAACGGCCAGGACCCCGCCCAGGCAGACAGACTCGTGGAACTGGTCGACGGGCTCGTGCTCGCCGGAGGCGACGACGTCGATCCTCAGAGCTACGGAGAGAAGCCCGACGGCTCGAAACGGCAGAGCAGGGATGTAGATGACTTCGAGATCGCGTTGGTCACTGCCGCACGAAGCCAGGGCAAGCCTGTTCTTGCTATCTGCCGAGGCATACAGCTATTGAATGTCGCACTTGGTGGGACTCTCAATCAGGAGGTGACCGGTCAAAGCGACGTTCACGAGCGGATCACAGACGAGAGCGATCCGGAGTTCGTCAACGGGTTACGTCACATCGTCCGGCTCGAGCCCGACTCGGTGTTGGCAGAGGCCTACGGCTCGTCAGAAATCAAGACCAACACCCTCCACCACCAAGGGATCGCCGATCTTGCTCCCGACCTCGTCGTTGAGGGCCGCACCGACGACGGCCTGATCGAGGCAGCTCGCTGCAGCGGGAGCTGGTGGGCGTTGGGCGTGCAGTGGCATCCGGAGCGAATGGACTTCGATCATCAGGAGCCCCTGTTCGGGGTGTTCCGCAAAGCGGTGGAAGCCGGAAGCTGAGGCGCCCGGGCTACACGGAGACGCTCGTCGCGAGCGCCGCTCTGAGATCTTCCAGACGCTCCGGGACGATGCTGTAGTGGACCCAGCGCCCCCGGCGCTCACCTTCGATCAAACCAGCCTCCCGCAGGATCTTCAGGTGATGTGAGACAGTGGGCTGAGCCAGCCCCAGCGGCCCTTCGAGATCGCACCCACATGCGGACCCATCGGGCGCTGCGGCCAGCATCGAGACGATGCGAAGACGCGCCGGATCACCAAGTGCGGCGAAAGTCGCAGCCATGTCGTCGGCCGCCTCTCGACCTACGACGCCCTCGAACAACGGAGTGCAGCAGAAGTCCATCGTTGATTGACTTTAGCCCACACATCGATATAGTTCAATGTATCGAAGTTCATCGATTCATGGCCCGCAGCCATCATTGCGGATGCGGGCTGGAAAGGAGACGAGATGAACGAATTCGACACGGGTTGTTGCGGCGGCGGAAGCTGCTGCTGAGCAACCAAGTGGGTGCATGGCCACACGGCCATGCACCCTCAATCCTTCAGGATCCGGACCGTCGCCTCCCCCTCTTCGCAGCCTTCCAGGATCGGGCAATAGCGACACCATGGCCCTCCCCTTCGCTCGAACTCGGTGCCGTCAGCCCATCTCCGCCTCAGCTCGTCGATCATGTCGGTCACTACCCCGGCCGTGGCCTCCACATCTGATGTCGAAGGCACCGAGTTGTAGCGCTCCCCTGTTCTCACGGAAACCGCCTCGACCAGTGCCGGCAGCTCGCCCCGATCGAGAGCCCAGAGCAAGGCGTAGAAGCCCATCTGCTCCCTGGACTCCCCCAGCTCGCCGGTCTTCCAGTCGACGAGCCTGAAACCGCCAAGCTCCGCTTTGTAGACGGCGTCAATGCGACCGACGAGCTCCACACCTTCAGCGGGCTCGAGCGAGAGCTCGATCTCCGCGCCTTCGAAGCCCTCCTGGGGGAATCTGACAAACCTCTCGTAGAGAGCGCGCACCTCCTCGAATAC
>QQVI01000289.1 GCA_003388545.1 Actinomycetota bacterium | reverse complement strand
CATTCCTGTCGCCAGGTCGAGCGGATCACCCAGCCAGTTCTGGAAGGCACGGGTGAGCCCGAGGAAAGGCGGCCCGATCTCGATCACCTGGTCGGCTCCAGTCTCGAACCCGAGCCTCAGTCGCAAGTAAGCCGCCCAGAGGACGACGCTTCCAAGCGGGAACAGTAGAGAGAGCCCGGCTTCACGCCGCCTGCCATCCCTCCAAAGCCAGAACGCGGTGCCAGCCGCAACAATGAGCATCGCCTCCCTGGTCAGGGCCGCAAGGGCCAAGAGCACGTATCCGAAGACCACTTTGGATCTCATCACCATGAGAAGCGCCAAGAAAGCGAGCGCCGCCGCGACGATGCCTGCTCCGTCGATCGCCATCTCGCTGATGAACCCGAGATTCAGCACGAAGGCGAGACCGATCCACGGAGAGCCACCCATCTCCTGGGCTATCCGAGCGACCGCCCAGGAGCCGAGCCCCATCGCCACGACATTGACGACCAACAGGCTCCACACGATCGCTGCTGGCGGAAGGAGTCCCCCAGCACCCGCGATCACGGGATAGAGCATCCGTTGGCTGCGATAGAGGGGTCGGTCGAATACGGCCGCGTTCTCCGACGGGCTCAGAATCCATGGATCGTTGGCCAGGACGAAGAAGTACTTCCCATCGTGGCCCTGGGCCGGGCGGAGATCGACCTCACCCAGTTGGTCTTCTACATAAGCTCGAGTAGCGCCTGACTCCTCGCCCACAGACAGAAACACCGTTGGGTCCCAGCCGGTGGTGGCGAGGAATCGCAGCAGAAAAAGCGCTGAGATGACCAAACCCGCAAGTCCGACCCAGACGGCAGCCCGGCGTGCCCCAGTTGTCACGGTCGACGCCCAACAGCGATGACGCTCAAGCCGGGAAGAGCGCCAATCCTCTCCAACGCCTTGGCCAGGGGAAGCATCAGGCCAAAGAGACGCGCCTGCCACTTGGTGATGGTCGTCCGCCCCATCAGCTTGTTGACGTACCAACCGACGACACCCAACCGGTTGAACTCCTGGCACTTCACGATCTCGAAACCAGCCTGTTGCATCATCTCGATGACTTCGGACTTGCTGTAGCGCTGGCGATGCTCGAGAGCAGCGTCGGCATCGGAGTAGAGCCATTGGTGCGCCGGCACGAGAATCAAGGCATGTCCACCGCTTTTCAGCACCTTGCGAAAACCCTCGAGTGCAAGATCCGGCTTGTCCAGATGCTCGAGCACATTGAGGCACAGGACCGAGTCGACTTCCCAGCCACCTGAGTATGTCTCCGGAGCCTCCAAGTCGGCGACCGAGACTTCGACGTTTTCCAAATGACCGAAGCGGCGCTCGACGCTTCGGATGTGGGCTTGGTCGATGTCTGCCACCTTGAGTTGCTCGGACTCGAGAAGATGCGCGGTGATGTTTCCCGATCCACAACCAGCCTCGAATACAGAGCGACCAAGGTAGGGACGGAAGTTGCCGAGCATCCAGGCTGAAACGCCCGGCGTGGCGCCAAGACTCTCGAGGGTTGCATGGCCGGGATTGGTCGTCGCCTTGTTGTCGATGAACTTGAATTTGAGGATCAGCCACAGCGCCTCGAGACCATCGCGCCATCCGATGTTCTTGCCTTCGGCGTACGTGCGTCCCCGATAACTGATCGGCACCTCGTAGATGCGAGCGCCCGCGGTTGCGAGTCGCGCCGTGATTTCTGGCTCGAGCCCGAATCGATCGCTCGTGAGACGAAGGCTCTTCATCAGGTCGGCCTTGACCGCTTTGTAGCAAGTCTCCATGTCGGTGAGGTTGAGGTCGTTGGCCATGTTGGACAGCGTCGTCAAGACCTTGTTGCCAAGGGAATGCCAGAAGAAGAGCACTCGGCGCCGTTCGCTAGATGCAAAGCGGGAGCCGTAGACCGCGTCGGCATCGCCATCGAGTATCGGTTGTAGAACACGCTGGTACTCGTTTGGGTCATACTCGAGATCGGCATCCTGGATGATCGCCACGTCACCAGTCATGTTCTCGATAGCCGTGCGAATCGCCCGTCCCTTCCCATAATTCGTCGGCTGGGCAATCACGGTGATTCTGGAGTCGGCGGCGGCGAGCTCCTGCAACACAGCCAGCGAGTTGTCGGTTGAGCAGTCGTCGACACAGATCAGCTCGATCTCGAGCTCCACCGGTGCCTCGAGAACCTTTGACACGATGGTCCGCAAGGTGCGCGCCTCGTTGTAGACAGGCATCAGCACTGAGAGACGCTTCACAGGACCTCCTCGGCAATCAAGTCTTCCGTCGTCGTCTCCGGGCCGCCGTCGCCACGCATCGGCTCAGGAGCTGCGAGCAGGACATAAGCCGTGACGAGGGGTGCTACAACCCGCGAGGAGTCGAAGTAGCGGTACCACACCGGCTCGACCATCAACACTGCGATCCCTGCGAAGCCGATCACCATCGCTCCCAACAGTCGGGGGGTCTTGATCGTTCGCGCCACGAGAAGAAATGCCACCGTCATCAGAACGACACCCATGATGAGGTCGGGGTAGTCGATCGGTGCAGAGATCCACCTCTGAAACGCTCCGATGAACCCTTCGAAGGGTGCGCCGACGGCCTGAGTGTCCTGGACCGAGTCGGTGAGTGACCCGAGCCGAGCTCTCAGGTAGATCCACCACGCTCCAGGGACGGCGAACGGAAGTATCAGGTGCCACCCGAGTTTGCGTCGCCGGAAGAGCAAGTACGCAACAAGGCCGATCACAGCAATGACCATCGTCTCTCGCGAGAGCACCGACGCCGTCAACGCTATTGAGGCCGCAAAGGCTTTCCTTCTGTGGAGAAGCAAGACAGCAAGCACGAAGAAGAGAGTCGCCAGGACTTCGGCCGTGTCGATCATCGCCGATACGAGAACCCCCGGGTTGAAGACGAAGGCAGCGCCGTAGATCGCGGACAGTCCCATGTCTTGGGCCAACATCGCCGTGATGGTCGTCCCGATCCCTATTCCGAGGATGTTCACCCCGATCAAAGCCCAAGCGATGAATTCCGGTCCCGCAAGACCGAAGGCCCCTGCCAGCGTCGGGTAGAGCATTCGCTGCGCTCTGTAGGTCGGACGATCGAGATAGACGGCGTGCTCTTCAGGGCTCAAGTAGAACGGATCCATCGCCTGGGAGAAGTAGAACTTGCCGTCGTGCCCGAGCCCGGGCGCTGCGACCACATTGCCGAGTAGGCCTTCGGCATACTCGAACGCCTGGGGATCCTCTGGTGTGAACTTGACCAGAGCCGTCGGATTCCAGCCGTTGGCGCTCAGGAGGCTCGCAATCACGAGCCCGGCCACCACCATGGCTGCCAGTCCCATGACAACAGCCATCACAGGAAACCGGCGCTCCGTTGCCACCGTGCTCATCTGAGTGCCTTCTTCAGACAGTCGGCAACGTACTCCTGATCCTCGGGGGTGATGCCCGGGTAGATCGGCAGCGAAAGAGCGCTCTGGGACAGTTGCTCTGAGTTAGGGAACGACCCGGGCCCGTGGCCCAGGTCGCTGTATGCGCCATGGAGGTGAATCGGAGTTGGGTAGTGGATTCCGGCGCCGACCCCGTTCGCATTCAACTCGCCCAGCACCCGCTCCCTCTCGGGGACTCTCGTGACAAAGAGGTGCCACACATGATCGTTTCCATCAGCCACCACAGGAAGCTGCACAGGAAGATCGGCCAGGAGCTCCCCGTACAGACGGGCAGCCTCAGAACGGAGTTCGTTCCACGCGGCGAGTCGACGGAGCTTCGCTGAGAGAACGACAGCCTGAACCGTGTCCAACCGTGAGTTGAAGCCCTTCTCCGGGTGGTGGTACTTGACCTCACTCCCCCAGTTGCGCAGCTTCCGGGCCTGCTCGGCAAGCCTGTCATCGTTTGTGAGAACCGCGCCTGCATCGCCGTAAGCGCCGATGTTCTTTCCCGGGTAGAAGCTGGTCGCCCCCAAGTGCCCGATCGAGCCGGAGGATTCACCAAGACGCCGGGCACCCTGCGATTGGGCGGCATCTTCCACCACCCAGATGTCGGGGAACGCGTCTCGAATCTCACGTGCCGGCGCCATCTGGCCGTACAAGTGGACAGGGATTATCGCTCGCGTGCGCTCGGTGATCGCTGCCTCGATAGCTTCGACGTCGATCAGATAGGTGTCCGGGCTGCAATCGACCAGAACTGGAGTCGCCCCTGCGCGCGTGACTGCAAGCGCCGTGGCTATGAATGTATTGGCAGGAAGGATCACGTCATCCCCCGGGCCAACACCGAGAGCTCGAATCGCTATCTCGAGAGCATCGGTACCGCTCCCTACGCCGATGCAATGGCGAACTCCGCTGAATTCGGCGAAGCCCGACTCGAATTCGCCGACCGGAGGCCCGAGGATGAAGGACGTGTCGGCCAACATCTCGTCCCACCCCCGGCGGACGTCTTGGTCTACTTGAGTGTGTTGCCACGCAAGGTCGACGAGCGGGACTCTGCGGTCGTTCACCCCGAACCTCCATAGACACGCGTTGCCGATGCCAATGAAGGCGACGTGGAATGAAGTGGCTTGCTGGTGGCCCCATCGGAGAACTCATCCGCTTTCCACAGGAGAGCTCCGAGCAGCAGCAGGCGAACGGCGAGCCCGAACGCACCGATCGAGACGACGGCAAACGGATATGCGGCCACTGGAATCAGCCAAAGTCCGACCGAGAGCCAGCCAAGGAGCCTCAAGCGATCGTCCGATGAATGCAGCATCTGCAGGACCACCGGATAGAGAACGATGTCGTACGAAACCCAGCTGAGCGGTAGGACCAAGAGGCTCAGGATCAGCCAGAAAAAGGGCTGGGTTTGGAAGCGCCGGCGATAGACAAATCCAACCGCGACTGCCACCCCGATCGCGATCACCGCAGCGGCAGTGGTCGACAAGCCGAAGCCAACGAGTTGTCGAACGACACTTCCGTTCGCGACCAGTTCCAACCAGGTGCCCGTGGCCAGCATCAGTTCATCCATTGCTCTCGCAAATGTGATTCCAGGGAGAAAGAGGCCGGCGAGGTTAAGCAATACGAATGTGGCCAACGCGCCGTGACCAGATAGCTTCTTTGCAGCGAGATACAGAGGGACAACGAGGATGAGTGGGAACAGCTTGAGAGTGGCAGCCAGGCCAATCAGGACCCCGGCCCACACCGAGTCCCTCCTCGAGGCCATAGCCCAACCCGACAATGCGAGCACGGCGACGAGCCCCGCCTGACCGGCGAATCGAATCGCCATAGCGGCAGGTGTCAGCAAGAGCAGCAAAGCGAAATACCCGATCAGTGTTCGTGACCGTCGGCGGAGTGTGAGCCCAACCATCGCTGCGACGGAGAGGGCCGTTACCCCGGCAGCCAAAGCAAAGAGCACATCGTATGGAACAAACGCCACTGGAGCTAGGAGCAACAGAGCGCCCGGTGTTCGAGGATGTCCGGTGATGCGCTCCGCCCCAATGGGGGCGTTGATTTGTACGGCGACGCCTTCTTGCGCAGCGAGCTGAAGAAGGTCGCCGTGCGCATCTCCACCCACCCGCAGTGCTTCGCGGGTAGCTAGCCAGTCGTACTTGATGTCGGCACTCGGCGGGTCATAACCCGACAACAAGAGAACACCGGCAACGAAGAGAGCTGCGACCACCGAGACGGCGACCAGTCCTGGAGTCCGAAGCGCGCCTGTCTCAGGCGTTGTCGAGCTCACGCAGTCCTCCCGGGTGAGGTTCGTATCTCCGATCACAGGCTGGGCACGCGAGCTCGGTATCCAACCTCGCACCGCAGTAACACGACCATCCGATTTGTCGGGCGGGGTTCCCTACCACCAGTTCATGGGCGCGAACATCCCTAACGACAACCGACCCGGCTCCGATCATTGCATTGGCAGCGATTGAGATACCACACCGGATCGTGGAGTTGGCACCGATGCTCACACCAGTCTCCACGTGAGTTTCTACCCAGTCACTGGGCGTCGACGGTTGGTGAGCTCGCGGGAACAGGTCATTTGTGAACACGACATTCGGGCCCACGAAGACATCGTCTCCGATGTGGACCCCGTGCCATATGAGGGCGTTGTTCTTGACCGTGACTCGATCGCCGAGGATTGCTCCCGACTCGATGAATGCGTGATCGCCTACTTTGCAATTCCTGCCCAGAACCGCGCCCTTCATGATGTGTGCATATGCCCAGACGACCGTGCCATCGCCCACTTCGTCGGATTCGACCAACGCAAGCTCATGCACCTTCACAGTGGCTTCGCTCATCACCTCACGCTCTCCACGTCGATCAGGCGCCCGTCGTTCGCCATTGACTTGTCGGCGGCCACCAGCGCGGCAACCACTTCGGCTCCTGCCCAACCGTCGCTCAACCCAGCCTCGGCTCCTCGAATCCGAGCAAGGAACTCCTCACACTCGGCTCTGAGAGGCTCACCAGCCGTGATGTTCGGTATGACGATCTGGCCTTCCCGTATCTGGGCTCGGAAGCCGGCAAATGTGTCGGAGACCTTGGCAGAAGGGTCTTCGTCGATGCCTTTGTCATAGATGCGCACCGGCTCCATCAGATCCATGTCGTCGACCGTGAGCATCTGGTCGCTCCCGACGACCGAGATCAATCGCCTCTTGCTCGGATTCATCCAAGATGCCTCGATGTGGACCATCACCTCCGCCGGGTACCTGAGCGTTAGGAACACGGAGTCTTCGACCGCTTGATTCACCCAGCTGCCTCCCAGCGCAGAGACCGCCAGCGGCGGCGAGCCGAGCCAGTAGTTGGCTATGGAGATGTCATGTGACGCCAGATCCCAGGCGGCGTTGACGTCGTAACGGACGGGACCGAGGTTGGTTCGAACCATCGAGATGTAGCGGATTGCACCGAGATCACCGGCTTCGATGTACTCAGCAGCTCTGTTCACCGCCGCGTTGAAGAGAAAGACGTGACCCACCATCAAGGTGCGATCCACCGATTCGGCCAAATTGCAGAGGCGTATTGCCGACTCGATGTCCGTTGTCAGAGGCTTTTCCACCAGAACGTGTTTGCCGGCCTTGAGCGATCGCTCAGCTAGGAGAGCATGGGTGCTCGTCGGTGTGGCGATGACGACAGCGTCGACACGGTCATCGCCCAGAGCTTCTTCGATGTCGTCCGTCGTGGAGAGCATGGGGAATCGATCCCCGATCATCTTGCGGCGCGTCTCATCAGTCTCTACTACCCAGAGGGCTTGGCTCCCGTGAAGGGTCGAGAAGTTGCGAACCAGATGTGGTCCCCAATGGCCCGCGCCCACGATGGCGACACCGGTCATCATGATGTTGACACGTCCTTGCTTAGCTCTTGACACGAAGGCCGAGGAGGACCAACGGCCTCAGTATCGACCACCAGCCAATTATCGGCTTCATCTTTGTCTGTCCTAAGTCTTTCGGGGGGTAAGTCTTGGTCACGGGGACCTCGACAACCCGATACCCGAGCTTGCGCGCCCGAAAGAGCAGGTAGACCTCCAACTCGTACTCGTCGAGCCACTCCTGGTCGAGTCGAAGCTCCGGGTCGGCCAGGAGTTCAGTGGTGGCGGCCCGAAACCCATTTGTCGTGTCGGTCATGTCAGCGCCGGAAATCAGGTTGAAGAGGGCGGGGTGTAACCGGGTCGCCAGTCGCCGATACAGAGGCATGTCCCCGAGATTGCCGACGTCGCCGAGCCATCGAGATCCCTGAACCAGGTCAGCCTCTCCGTCGACGATGGGCTGGAGCAGCAAGGGAATCTCCTCCGGATGATCCTTGTTGTTTCCGGCCATCACCACGGCAATGTCGAATCCGTTCTCGACCGCGTATCGATATCCGGTTCGGATTGCAGCCCCAACACCGATGGTCTCGCCGAGAGAGATTGCGGTCGCGCCTCGGCTGCGCGCCACCTCGACTGAAGAGTCCGTCGAACCGTCGTCGACTACGAGGACCTCGTCGACTACGTCCCTTGGGACACGTCGCACAACTTCGCCGATCTTGGCCTCTTCGTCGAACACCGGCGCAATGGCGATGACCGATCGACCCTGAAACACAAGACGTTTGTACTACAACTGTCCTGGATGATCCGTGATATCCAACGGCGGTGGTCGGCCCTAGCACCGTTCCCGAGACTCCTCTTGATCAGTGTCGTGGTTGGGATTCTGTGGGTTGCGTTGTTTTGGCCACAGCTACAAAACAGTCCCCTTCACGGGTATGTGCGAGGCGGCACAGCCGATTGGATGGTGGCGACAGAAGCGATTTCTGGCGTCGACTCTTATCGGGATCTAGCCGATCTGGCCAATGACTACTTCGGCTGGCAAGGCGTTCGACCTGATGCTCCGCATCCGAGGCCACCGTCGACGATCGCTCTTCTGGTGCCATTGGCCCTGGTGTCTGGGTCGATGAGCATCATGACTCTGGCGTTGATTTCGGCACCGGCTCTCGCGTTCTTCATCCAGAGTGTCGTTCGGTGGCTCAACCTGCCGGCCTGGTATGAGCTCCTCGCGGTTCCTATCGCGATCTCGCTGCCGATCGCTCAAGGGTTGATATGGGGAACTCACATCCCTCTCGTCGCCGCTGCCATAGGCGGATACCTCATCTACAAGGACCGGAACCCGACCGCCCGGGGGGCGCTGATCGGTGTCGCAACGAGCTTGAAGGTGTTTCCGATCGCGCTGCTTCTGACCGACCGGCGCGGCCAGGCCCGGGCAGTCGCTGCAGCCGGCGCGGTGATTCTCGGCTTGACCGCGGTGGGTGTCCTGCTTCCAGGGGTAGGAATCGAACGAGCGCTGCAGGCGATCTTCGATGCTCCCGGAAGCTTTGGCGGGAGCCCAACCGACTTCTCCATCAACAGGTTCTTCGCAACGCCGACCATCGGAACCATCGCCATCTGGGTGTTGGGCCTCTTTCTCATAGCTTTCGTCTCCCGCCGCAGCGGTCCGGTGAAAGGGACAGCCGCAGCCTTGATACTCATGCTCTTGTTCAGCCCGTTCGCATGGCCAGAGTATCTGCTGCTCATGACACCTGCGCTGTTTGTGATGCTGGGGGCCGGTGGGGTCGCCCGCTGGATTTCCATAGTCGCCGGACTTGGCCTGGCGCTGACGACTAACGGCTCGATCGTTTTTGCGGTGTGTTCGGTTCTGCTTGTTGCGCTCTTGGTGCTCCCGATTTCCGAGATGCCCAACCGCACCTCGCCGACGCCCACAAAAGCCATGTGACGCCAAGAGGGCGTCAGCCCGCCTCTGCGACCTCGCGCATCTCTCGCTTCAACTCGTTGACCTCGTCGCGCAAGCGCGCCGCGTACTCGAAACGGAGATCTTTGGCGGCCTCGTGCATCTCTTCTTCGAGACTCATGATCAGCCGTCCGAGATCTTCTCCTTCGAGATCGATCGGGGCGCGTCGCTCCGTCTCGCGACGTCTTCGTCCCGGTCCCGGTGCTTCACTCTGGACGAGTTCGAGGATGTCGGAGACCTGCTTTCGAATCGTCGTCGGGTCGATGCCGTGCGCGGCATTCCACTCTCGCTGAGCCTCGCGACGCCGGTTGGTCTCGTGAATGGCCCGCTTCATCGAATCCGTGATGTTGTCTGCGTACATGACGACCTGGCCGTCGACGTTGCGTGCGGCGCGACCGATGATCTGGATGAGGGAGGTCTCCGAACGGAGAAACCCTTCCTTGTCGGCATCGAGAATCGCCACGAGTGACACTTCAGGAAGGTCGAGTCCTTCTCTGAGCAGGTTGATGCCGACCAGCACATCGAACTCGCCCAGCCTCAACTCCCGCATGATCTGTACTCGCTCGAGTGTGTCGATCTCCGAGTGCATGTAACGAGCACGCACCCCCATCTCGAGCAGATAGTCGGTGAGGTCTTCGGCCATCTTCTTCGTCAGCGTGGTGACGAGTACCCGTTGCTCCTTGATCGCCCGCTCTCGTATCTCCCCGAGGAGGTCGTCGATTTGGCCTTTGGTGGGGCGGATCATGACCTCAGGATCCACGAGGCCTGTGGGCCGGATGATCTGCTCAACGACCTGGGTGCTGTGGCCTATCTCGAAGTCGCTGGGCGTGGCGGAGAGGAAGATCACCTGGTTCGCCTTTTCCAGCCACTCGTCGAATCGAAGGGGTCGGTTGTCCTTGGCCGAAGGAAGGCGGAACCCGTGTTCGACGAGCACTTCCTTGCGGGACCTATCGCCTTCGTACTGGCCGCCAATCTGCGGGACGGTGACATGCGACTCGTCGATGATCGTGAGATAGTCGTCGGGGAAGTAGTCGAGCAACGTGTAGGGCGCCTCGCCTTCTTTCCGACCGTCGAGGTGCCTCGAGTAATTCTCGATCCCGGAGCAGAAGCCGACTTCGCGCATCATCTCGAGGTCGTAGTTGGTACGCATCCTCAATCGCTGCGCCTCGAGCATCTTCCCGTGGCGCTCGAACCATGCCAGCCTCTCCTCGAGCTCTGACTCGATCCCGTCAATCGCTCGGAGCAGTCGCTCACGTTCTGTGACGTAGTGGGTTGCCGGGAAGATGAAGAGCTCGGAGAGATCGTCGATAACCTCACCTGTCACCGGATTCAGCCTCATGATCCGCTCGACTTCGTCGCCCCAGAACTGGATTCGGACAATCGTCTCGTCATAAGACGGGAAGACTTCCAAGGTGTCACCCCTGACCCGGAATTTGCCCCGGATCAGCTGGACCTCGTTGCGCTCGTACTGGATGTCGACCAGCCGCTTGATTGCCTCCTGCATCGGGTATTCGACACCAGCCACGAGCCTCAGGAGTTGGCCCTCGTATTGCTCGGGTGATCCGAGACCGTAGATACACGAGACGGAGGCGACGATTATCACATCGTCGCGCACGAGCAGACCGGCGGTTGCCGCGTGCCGCAGCCGATCGATCTCATCGTTGACCGTTGCGTCTTTCTCGATATAGGTGTCGGTTTGAGGCATGTACGCCTCGGGCTGGTAATAGTCGTAGTAGGAGACGAAGTACTCGACCCGGTTCTCGGGGAAGAACTGACGGAATTCGTTGGCCAGCTGGGCCGCTAGAGCTTTGTTTGGAGCGATCACCAGGGTCGGCTTCTGTACCTTCTCGATCGTCCAGGCGATGGTCGCGGACTTGCCCGACCCGGTTATACCGAGGAGGGTCTGAAAGCGGTCGCCGCGGTCGACACCTGCAGCAAGTTGTTCTATCGCCTTGGGCTGGTCCCCTGCCGGGGCGAACTCGGAAATGACTCGGAAATCGGGCACGCGGCCAGGGTACCGGGAGTCTGTGACTGATTCATCGACGGCCCTGGCTCAGAAGACCATCTCGACGAGAACCGAAACCGCATTCTCGAGGTCATCGAGCGTTCCGTGATTGGGTATCACGATGTCGGCGGCCTCCAGCCACTCCCCCCGTTGCGGCTGTCGATTCATCCTGCGCAAGACATCCTGGCGGTCCATGCCCCGCTCCATAGCCCGCTCAATCCTGGTCTCGTCATCCGAATCGACCACCATCCTCTCCCAGGCCGGCTCGAAAG
>QQVI01000164.1 GCA_003388545.1 Actinomycetota bacterium | reverse complement strand
CGAAGATGTGCAGCCGGACTCCGGCGACCGAGTCGTCGCCTAGCCCGATCACGTCGTAGGTGATCTCGCCCAAGTCGCCGACGGTCTCGTCGACCACGACAACGATGTCCGAGGGCGGATCATCGGAAGCCGCCGCCGCAGCAACCTCGGCTCCCAGCTCTGTCATCGTCGCCGCTTCCAGGCTTCCCCCGAGCTGGTCGAGGATCGCAGCCGTCACGTCGGACGTGGCACCGATAAATGCGAGGAACGAAAGATTGACCCACCCGACCGTGTCTTCGTAGACGACTTTCACCCACCAGGCTGGCAACGAGCGGGTCTCGCCGAGTGCGACGATCTCCTCGTATGTGGGTGGGATGCCGGCGAGGATTGGCTGGTCTGCTCCGGGTGCAGCTCTCAGGTTGAGCACGTCGTCGTGAGCGACACCGACTACGGCGAGGACGGCCCCCCGCTGAGGGCCTCCTTCGACCGGATCGCCCCGCAGCTCGGTGGTCGTGGTTGGCAGTGAGGTCGTCGTTGAAGTCGGTGGGATGGTCGTGGTCGTTTCTACGACCGAGGTGGTGGAACTCGAAGTTGATGTCGACGGGACTGAGGTCTCCACTGCACAAGCGGCTGCGACCAAGGACAACATGATCATCGCGATTGGAAGCCGGCCGAAGCGTCTTCTCATGGAGTTCAGATTACGGGTCGAGATTTTTCCCGGAAAGGGCCAGAGGTCAGGTTCTCGCAGGATTTGCCTGGCTATTTGACGATCGCGATGACCTGGCCCGAGGCAACGGTGTCGCCAGGCTCGACGCGAAGATCCACGATTTCGCCACCTTCGGGTGTGGTGACCTCGTTCTCCATCTTCATCGCCTCGAGGACGCAGATGGCGTCACCGGCCTTCACCGACGCACCGGCCTTGACATGGACCTTGACAATCGTTCCTTGCATCGGAGCAGCGATCACCCCGTCGGCGCTGCCCGATGATCGGTTCTCGGAGAGTTGTGGTCGGCGCCTCTTGACAGTGCCGGCACCTGTCGTCTCCGGAGCCCAATAGGCGACGGAAAAGCGGCGCCCTCCAACTTCTACGGTGATGTCCCTCCGGGTCTGAGCCTCCTCTTCGGGCAGCGCCGGCACCGACCCGATGTCGGTCTCCGGCACCTCCACGGTCTCTTCCATCCACTTGGTGTGGTGCTCTCCAGCGAGAAAGTCAGGGTGGTCGAGCACGGCCAGGTGAGCCGGGATCGTGGTGGCCACGCCTCGCACCTTGAACTCGCGGAGCGCCCGCTTGCCTCGGTTGATGGCTGCAGTGCGATCTGACCCCCAGACGACGAGCTTCGCCATCAGGTTGTCGTAATACTGACTGACTGCTGTCTCGGGCTTGATCCACGAGTCGACCCTCACTCCGGGGCCCGAGGGCTCGTCCCACTCGACGACCTGTCCCGGACTGGGCAGGTAGTTGTTGTAAGGGTCCTCGGCGTTGATGCGGAACTCGATGGCATGGCCACGCGGCTGTACCTCTCCGATGCTCAACTCTTCCCCTCGAGCGATTCGGAGCTGCCATTCCACGAGGTCGATGCCCGTGACCATCTCTGTGACCGTGTGCTCGACTTGCAACCTCGTGTTCATCTCGAGGAAGTAGAAGTCGCCGTTCTTGTCCATGAGGAACTCGACGGTGCCTGCGTTCACGTACTCACATGAGCGCCCAGCGGCGAGGGCGGCCTTTCCGAGGGCCTTGCGTTGCTTCTCCGTCATCCCCGGTGATGGCGTCTCCTCGATGAGCTTCTGGTGCCGGCGCTGCACCGAGCAGTCTCGCTCTCCGAGGAACACGCCTTTGCCGTGGGTGTCGAAGAGGATCTGGCCCTCGACATGGCGGGGCTTCTCGAGATACTTCTCGACGTAGACCTCGGGGTTACCGAAGTACGCGTCCGCTTCGCGGCGAGCTCCTTCGAAGCCGTCCTCCACGCCGGCTTCGTCTTTCACCACGCGGAGGCCTTTGCCGCCGCCGCCGTGGGCTGCCTTGATTGCGACCGGGTACCCGAACTCAGCGGCGAGCTTGCGAACCTCCTCGACGCTCGTCACCGGCTCGGTGATCCCGGGCACGGTGGGTACCCCGAATGCCTCTGCGTTGCGCCTGGACGTGATCTTGTCGCCCATCGCCTCGATCGCCGAAGCGGGGGGCCCTACCCAAATGAGGCCCGCGTCGGCGACGGCTTGGGCAAATTTCGCGTTCTCAGACAGGAATCCATATCCGGGATGCACTGCCTCTGCCCCAGACTCGTGGGCGATCTGGAGGATCCGAGATTGATTGAGATAACTCTCCGAGGCCGGGGCAGCGCCCGCATTCCAGGCCTCGTCGGCGAGCTTCACATGTAGGGCATCTCGGTCGAGCTCGGAGTAGATCGCGATGGCCCGCATCCCCATCTCCTGGATGGTGCGGATGACGCGCACGGCGATTTCCCCCCGATTTGCGACGAGAACGGATTTCATCCGACGCTCATTGGGGGCCATTCCCATGCTTCTTGGGCGGGAGGGATTCCCGCTTGGTCCTCAGAACGTTCATCGCCTTGATCAATTTGGCTCTCGTCTCCCTTGGTTCAATCACCTCGTCGACGAGCCCGAGCTCTGAAGCGACGTAAGGGTTGTTGAATCTAGTCTCGTAGTCCGCAACCAACTCTGTCCGCTTGGCATCGGGATCCTCGGCGTCGGCCAACTCTCTTCGGTGGATGATGTTGACCGCGCCCTGTGCGCCCATGACCGCGATCTCTGCGGACGGCCATGCATAGACGAGGTCGGCCCGGATACCTCGAGCATTCATGACGAGGTAGGCCCCACCGTAGGCCTTCCGCGTTATCACCGAGATTCGAGGGACGGTGGCCTCGCAGTACGCATACAGCAGCTTGGCTCCGTGCCGGATGATGCCGCCATGCTCCTGATCGACTCCCGGTAGAAAGCCGGGGACGTCTACGAAAGTGAGCAGTGGGATGTTGAAAGCGTCACAGAATCGCACGAAGCGCGCCGCTTTCTCAGATGCGGAGATGTCCAAGGTTCCAGCAAGCACGGCCGGCTGGTTGGCCACCAGTCCCACCGTGTGACCATCGAGGCGACCAAATCCGACGATGATGTTCTTCGCCCAATGCTCATGCACCTCGTAGAACTCGCCGTCATCGAGGATCGTCTCTAAGACCTCGAGCATGTCATAAGGCTGGTTTGACGAGTCAGGGATGATTCGGTCGAGGGAGTCGTCTATGCGGTCGGGGCGATCGGTGGGGGTGAAATAGGGCGGTGTCTCCTGGTTGTTCTGGGGCAGGTAGGAGAGCAGATAACGCGCCGCATCGAGAGCGTCTTCGCCGGTGGGGTATACGAAATGGGTCACGCCCGACTTGGAAGCGTGGGCGTAGGCGCCACCAAGATCCTCCATGGTCACCTCCTCGCCGGTCACTGTCTTGATGACGTCGGGCCCGGTGATGAACATGTGGCTGGTCTCTTCGACCTGGAAGACGAAGTCGGTGAGAGCCGGTGAGTAAACCGCCCCGCCGGCGCAGGGCCCCATGATCAGTGAGATCTGGGGGATGACGCCTGATGCCCTCACGTTCCTCTCGAAGATGCGGCCATAGCCATCGAGCGCGCTGACTCCTTCCTGGATCCTGGCGCCGCCGGAGTCTTTGATTCCGATGACCGGTGTGCCTGTATCGAGGGCCATGTCGAGGACTTTGCAGATCTTGTCCGCGACGACCTTCCCGAGACTTCCGCCGAACACCGTGAAGTCCTCGGCGAATATGAAGACCGGTCTCCCATCGATCGTGCCGTGGCCTGTGATCACTGCGTCGCCAAGCGGTCGCTTCGACTCGATCCCGAATCCTTGAGACTGATGGCGGACGAACTGATCGATCTCCTGGAAGGAGTCCTTGTCGAGCAAAGCCTCGACGCGCTCGCGTGCCGTTAGCTTCCCCTGTTCGTGCTGCCTGGCGATCGCACGCTGTGAGCCTGCGTGGAGGGCTTCGTCCCTCAGCTCTCTGAGTTGTTCGATGCGCGCCTCAGTGCCCACGACTCCTCCGTATCCTTATTCAGACTTCGCAAAGGTCAATATGGCTACACCCTATTTCCAGTTCTTCACGGGCGAGGTCCCATCTACCCAAGATTTCGCACGTGAACACCTCGACGGCTTGCCCGTCGTCGTGGTCGCGCCGGGTCAAAGTGAGGGCAGGGGTCGGACGGGTACGAGATGGGAGAACGCCGACGAGTCTCTTGCGGTCTCTGTGGCATGGCGGCCGGACGACTCCGATCGCCGGCCTTTCTCCCTGATCGCCGGTGTTGCCGCGGTTCGCGTTCTGGGCAGCGACCTCGATCTCAAATGGCCGAACGACGTGATGATGGACGACCTCAAGGTTGGTGGAATACTCGTGGAGCGAAGTCATGGCGTGGCGGCAGCGGGACTCGGCCTCAACCTGTATTGGGCTGATCCTCCGGCCGGGGCGTCAGGAATCTCGCCGAACCCCCGGTTCTTCTCCCACCGGGTGCTTGGCGCTCGGTGGGCCGCCGAGTTCCTCCGCCTGGTCGACGATGAGGGTTGGCCGATAGAGGAGTATCGCGAGATGTGCACCACGCTGGGCAGGACCGTCGTCTGGGAGCCGAATGGCTCCGGAATCGCAGCCGGGATCAACGATCAGGGCGCGCTGCTGGTGAAGACGACGGCTGGAGTAGAGGAGGTCCACGCCGGTGCTGTCCGACATGTGAGGGGTTGACCCCGTCGAGGTCGGTCAGTCGAGGCCGGTCAGCCGAGGTCGATGTCGTCGGCTTTGGGGAGCGTTGCCTGAAAGAAGGCGAGGAACCGTGCCCACGCGTCGTCCGCCGACGCAGCGTCGTAGTTCTCGTCTTCGATGTCGAGAAACCCGTGGCCGGCTCCTTCGTAGAGGAGCCATTGGCCATGCTCGTTCCGGCGTTGGGCTTCGTCGACCGAGGTCGCCTCGATGAGATCGTCGTCGGCCCCATATACCCCGAGCACCGGAATCGGGAGGTTTCCCAGAGAGTCGGCCACCTGGAACTCGCGATGCTCGTCTCCAGTCAACGGGCAGTAGGCCACAGCAACCGCTTTGACCCAATCTCGCCTAGCACCGGCCATCAGGGCGAATCTCCCTCCGACATCGATCCCGATCAGTCCGACACCCCCGGGTTTGGCCCAGTCGACATCGTCACTGACGATGAACTCGTGGACCTCGTCGAGATCGGTGAGCGCGCGACGATCGCTCAACTGCTCGTACGCCTCGAGGGGGGTGGCACCTGAGCGGTAGAAGTCGACCGCTATCCCAGCAATGCCGTGTCGCGCCAAACGGCGGCACAGATCCTTCTCGAAGCTCGTCAAGCCGTCGAGCGAGGGCAAGACGAGCACGACGGGGAACTTGCCCGCCTTGTCCGGGCGCGAGATGTAGCCCTTGCGGTGGCCGGCACCAATCGGTAACGGCCACGTGCCGTAGAGAATGGGATACGTGCCCTCATGAGAGAGAACAGCCAAGTAAACCTCCAAGAACGGTCGGGGCGTGATCGAGAGGATAACCAGACACATGCGATTGACCTCTCTTAGATCCACCGTTCTGGGAAACTGTCGGTCGGCGGGAACCTCACACGCCTCTCACGCGTCGGATCAATGATGTCCACTCAAGAAACTCAGCCAAAGCGCGGCCTGCCCCGCTGGTTCAAAGCTCTGACCATCACCCTCTTGGTCCTGGCCAATATCGCCGTTCTCGGGCTTCTCTGGATCTTCAACGTGGGCCAGGGCGCTCTTGCGGAGGCCGATCGGGACGACGAAGTGACGGATGTGCTCGACCAATCGACTGGCGATCTGACTTTTCTCGTCATCGGAAGTGACACTCGCGAAGGTCTCGAGGATCTCAAGAATTTCGGCAGCGCCGGCGGTGAGCGAGGCGACGTGATCATGCTCGTCAAGGCGAACCGCGATGGCTCGATGCAAATGCTGAGCATCCCACGCGATCTGTGGGTTGATATCCCCGGTCGAGGCAAAGACAAGATCAACGCGGCCTACGCCTATGGCGGGTCGACGCTGATGGTGCAGACGATCAAGCAGAATCTGGGCCTGGAGATCAATCATTACGTCGAGGTCGACTTCGTTGGGTTCATGGAGATGATCGACGAGATCGGCGGCATCGAGATGTACTTCCCGTATGCGGCGCGCGACTCTTCGTCGGGACTCAACGTCGAGGCCGGGGAGCAGGTGCTCGATGGTGAGACCGCGCTCGCCTACGCCAGGTCGAGGAAGTACCAGGAGTATCAAAACGGATCATGGGTCAGCGTCGATGCTGATGACATCGGGAGGACTCAGCGTCAGCAGGAAGTCGTCAGGGCCATCATGAGCGCTCTGAAAACCCCTGGGTCGATCACAGAGGCCGGCGACATAGCTAACTCCCTGGCCCGCCATATGACGATCGACGGGTTCCTGGCTGAGGCATCCGTCGCTCAACTGGCCTGGGACTTCAGGGGGATCATCGGCGGAAACATCGACGGGGCGACTCTTCCCGTTGTCGGAGGCACCGAGGGGGGCGCGTCCGTCGTGTACCGGAACGACCCCGCCGCGGCCACCATGATTCAGAACTTCAACACCGGTCAGCCGCTAGCCCAGGAAGCGGTCAGAGTCCAGGTTCTCAACGGGAACGGCATCCCTGGAGCCGCAGCCGACATGGCGCAGGAGTTGGAGTCCCTGGGGTTCGTGGTCGTTTCCCTGGGGGATGCCGACCAGAGTTATGCCACGACCACGGTGCTCGTCGGGGATCCCGATGCCGGTTCATTGATCGTGTCACAGCTCGGATTCGGTGAAGTCGTAGCCGGATCTGTCGATAACAGTGTGGACGCAGTAGTGATCGTCGGGGGCGACGCCGCCTAACCTGAAGCTCCAACCTGCTGCGTCGAGAGGGGTTATGAACGTATCGATAATCGGCGCCGGCTACGTAGGGCTGGTGACAGCCGCCGGTCTGGCGCGGCTCGGGCATCGCATCCGTTTGGGTGAGGCGAACGCGAACCGCGTGGCTCAGCTGAGCAGTGGCGAAGTGCCGATCTACGAGGAGGGATTGGAGGAGCTGCTCTCCGAAGCGCGCTCCATGGAGATGATCACCTTCCATTCCTCGAACGTCGAGGCCGTTGAAGAGTCCGAGCTCGTTTTCCTCTGCCTCCCCACACCTGAGGGCGAGGACGGCCGGGCTGACCTGACCTTCGTGCTGACGGTCGTCGATGAGCTCGCGGGCGAAGTTGCGGATGACACTCTCTTTGTCGTGAAGTCGACCGTGCCACCTGGCACCGTGGCCACGTTGCGCAAGCGGTTGGCCGACCTCGGTAGCGCTGCTCGGGTTGCCTCCCATCCAGAGTTCTTACGCGAAGGCAGGGCCGTCCGTGACTTCATGGAGCCCGATCGGATCGTCGTTGGAGCTTGGGATCCCGACGACGCCGAGAAGGTCGCGTCGCTGTACGAAGCACTGGGTACCAAGGTGATCAAGACCGACCCGACATCGGCTGAGATGATCAAGTACGCAAACAATGCCTACCTGGCTGCTCGTCTCACCTTCGTCAATACGTTGGCGAACGTCTGCGAGGCAGTTGGCGCGGACATCATGGACGTGATTGACGGTATCGGCAGCGACCACCGCATCGGGCCGCACTTCCTTCAACCTGGCCCGGGCTATGGCGGCTCTTGCTTCCCCAAGGACACTTCGGCGTTGATTGGGGTGGCCGAAGACGCCGGATACGACTTCCAGCTCCTGCGAGCTGTCATCGCCGCCGATGACGAGCAGAGGCGCAGAGTCGCCGAGAAGGTCCGTCTCGCCGCCGGCGGTGGCCTACGCGGGCGAAAGGTCGCCATGTGGGGTATCGCGTTCAAGGCCGGCACCGACGATGTGCGGGAGTCGCCGGCGCTACGCATCGCAGCATTGCTGCAGCGCGACGGGGCCGAGGTCGTGGCATACGACCCGGAGGCGAATTCTCCTGCGGTCGCCAACGCCGACTCTGCACTCGAGGCCGTGGATGGCGCCGACGTGCTCCTCGTCGCCACCGAGTGGCCCGAGTTTGGGGAGGTCGACCTCGAACAGGTCTCCAGACGGATGAGAGGTCACCGGGTGGTCGACGCACGCAACCTCCTGGACCCCAAGCGTGTCCGCCAGGTCGGACTCGACTATTGGGGGCTGGGTCGGCCCGGAGTCTGACCCAGGAATCGACGCCTCAGCGGAAGAGGTCCTCGTCGACAGGCCGGACTAGCTCGCTTGCCGTACCTTCACCGGGCTCGAAGTCGTAGCCGCGTACGAGCGCGGCAGGTATGCCGCTTGCTTTGCCCATCACGAGATCTGCGGCGCTCGCCAGCTCATCGACGACAGCTATCTCGGTGACGTCGAGCTGATACCCGCTCCAGTCCCTGGTCCCTTTCAAGTCCTGGATCGGCCTGATGCCGGCCACGCCGATCGCGACGTCGGTCAGCCCGCGGCGCCAGGGTCGGCCGAATGTGTCGGAGATGATCACGGCCAGATTGCATCCGAATTCATGGTCGAGGCGACCCTTCAGCCTTCTTGCCGAGCGATCGGGATCCTCGGGGAGGAGGATCATGGTGCCCGACTGCGCGTTGGAACGATCCACGCCGGCATTGGCGCAGATGAAGCCGTGTCTTGTCTCGGCAATGATCAAGTCACCCCTTCTCCGCACGATCGAGACTGCCTCTGACTCGACGAGCTTCTCCTTGAAGGCCTCAGGATCTCCCTCGATCTCGACAACGCGGCCTTCGGCTTTGGAGATGACTTTGTGCGTCACGACCAGCACATCGCCGGTTCTGGGCTGCAATGGTCTCAGGGCGTCGGCCACCATCGACAGCAGGTCGTCACCAGGCTCGATGGCGCCGAGCCCTGCCACCGGATGCACTTCGAGCGTCATCCCCGGAGTATTTCCTCGCCGAGTCTTCGTGCCGCGGCCGCTTCGACGATGCGCGTGTCGTGCGGCTCAACCGCTACCGAGCCCGAGTGAGACGCAGGGTCGCTGGCATCGGCAACATCGATGATCAGTCGATCGATCAGCCCCTCGTAGGCCTCGAGCACTCCGCGTGTGCCTGGGGATAGACCGAGCGAGCGCATGACCCTGTCGGCCGGGCCTTTCAGCGCCTTGCCTCCAAACAGCGGACTGATGGCGACGACGTTCGGGTGGCGTCTCACCTCCTCCCTCACGCCCTGAACCGAGAGGATGGGCCAGATCGAGAGAGGTGGGTTGGAGGGTCCAATGATGACTGTATCGGCTTCCCTGATCGCTTCGACCACGCCCGGTGCGGGCGTCGCTGAGCCGGTGAACTCCAACCCTACGACGGTCTCGCGATGTTGGCGGATCACGAAGTAGTCCTGGAAGCTGAGCACTTCACCGGACTCGATCTGCACCAGCGTCCGCAGCGAATCGTCAGTGACCGGGATGACAGCGCAGCCGATGCCGAGTCGGTCGACGATCTCGCTGGTGAATTTGCTCAGCGAGACTCCCGACCTCAGTGCCGCCGTGCGCAGGATGTTGATAGCCACGTCTTTGTCTCCAAGCTGAAAGCGGTTATCCACGCCGAACCTCTCGAGCTCCGTATTGGTCACGAAGGAGTCGTCCGCCCTGCCCCAACCCTGTGTGCCTTCGAGGCCGGCCATCGTATAGACGACGGTGTCCAGATCCGGCGAGACGTGGAGACCGTGAATAACGTCATCGTCGCCAACATTGACGACAATGGTCAGGTCTATGCCCGGGATTTGGCTCAAACCCCTGGCCAGGCGGGCTCCTCCCACACCACCAGAAAGCTCGACGACTCTCAAGATGCTCCTTCGATATTGCTCAGCAAACCGCTCCGGTTAACAATGACGGACCGCATGACCGATGTCAGCCGAGTCTCACCTGATTCCGACTCAGGGCCTACCACCGCCGTGGCACTCCCGGCGGTCCGCGTCGTCGTGACCGCGGTCGAAGGTGCGGATATCTCTGCAGCGCTCGCTTCCATCAGGCGCCAAGCATATGACGGCAGGGTCGAGGTGGCTGTCGTCGGCGATCATGACCTTGCCGCCGACGAGGCGACATTGGTCGAATCGCTCGAATCTGCAGTGTCGGGGACGGATGCCGACTTCGACTACCTCTGGATCCTCCACGCCGACGCCCGACCTCGCCCCGACGCTCTCGTGTCGCTGGTGCGGGAGGTCGAGAGGGCCGATGCCGGGTTGGGCGCCTCCAAGCTCCTGAAGGCGGGGACAACCGATGTGCTCGAGTCGATAGGGAGCGCAACGGACGTGTTCGGTGAGCCATACACGGGTCTGGACGAGTCGGAAATAGATCTCCAGCAATACGACGTCGTTCGCGAAGTCTCCTACGTGACATCCGTTTCGATGCTTGTCCGCCGAGATCTGGCGCGTGGGCTTGGAGGGCTCGACAAGCTGATGCCACCTGACGCCGCCGGTCTCGACTTCTCACAGCGAGCCCGCATAGCGGGGGCCCAAGTGATCATCGTCCCCTCGTCGGAGGTGTATCACCAGGGCCGGTGCCGGGCCCAGGAAGGTTGGAGAGAAAGGGCTGGACGCCTCCGGGCCATGCTCATCGCGTACAGGCCTCTCACGCTCGTCTGGGTCGTCCCGCTCTCTCTGATGGTCGGCTTGCTCGACTCGATCCTCAATTTGCTTCTCCTCCGATGGCAGCACCTGGCGAGCTATATCGCCACATGGGCATGGAATCTCCTTCACCTTCCCTCCACCTGGGGAGCCCGCCGCAGGGCCAATGCGATCCGAAGCGGAGGAGACGAGGAGCTCTTCAGATTTCAGACATCGGGCTCGGTTCGCCTCCGCACCGTTGGAGCTGAGATCAGCGCACGTGTCCTCTCGATGTTCGACGAGGATCAGGCGATAACGCGGGGAGCGAAGCGAATGTGGTCCAGCCCCGGGATCGTTGGCGCCCTCGTCGCTGTCGTAGTCGCCCTTCTCGCCTCCAGAAGCGTGATCTTCTCCGGAGTTCCCAATGCCGGCATGAGCTTTCCGTTCGAGCCCCCCACTCTCTCGTTGCAGCGCTTCGTCGGCGGGTGGAATGAGGCGGGGCTCGGGTCGCCGGCGCCAGTGCATCCCTCTGTCGGTTTCACCGGCCTGATCAGCCTCCTGTGGTTTGGAGCCGAAGGGGCCGCCCGTACCTTGCTCACAATCGGAGCAGGAGTCATCGCGATTCTCGGGATGGGCAGGCTGATGGGCCGTCTCGGGTTGCGCGGGTCAGGCAGGTATGTCGCCGGTCTCGTTGCCATCGCCGGTCCGGGCACGGCCGCACTCACTGGCGCTGGGTCCTGGACCGCTCTCATCGGGGCTGCTCTTCTCCCTTGGGCTCTGCGGGCGGTGTTCGTGCACCCCACTGAAGAGGGTCGGAGTCGCCTTTCGGCTCTCGGATGGGCCCTGATCATCGGGTGGATCACGGCGGCAGTCTCGCCTCTTCTCGTAATCGTTCCTGTGCTGGCTGCGGTCATCTGGGCGATACAGGGAGGACGGCGATCTCGACTGCTTCTCGCGCTGGCGACCCTCGTTGGGGGAGTGGCAGCTGCCAACTTCATCTCCGGTGACCCTGGAT
>QQVI01000125.1 GCA_003388545.1 Actinomycetota bacterium | reverse complement strand
GCGACCGACCCCGGCTCCGTGGAATCGAGGTCGCCCAGCGGATCGGGATCGACATCAATGTGATCGACCGCAAGGTCCCCGATGATCTCCGCTGGCTGGATGCACTGATCTGGCCCGAGCACGAGGAGCGGAGAAAGCGCTTGAGGCAAGCGCTCAGGCTCACGGCGGGCGTCGATCGCCAGATGATCGAGGGCAGCGTTCTCGACATGCTGGCCGGCGCGCTCGGTGGTTTGCCGACCGGTGAGCCCGTGGTTGTGATGAACAGCTTCGTGCTCAACCAGCTCGACGCCTCCCAGCGTGCCGAGGTTGCCGGGATCGTCGAGGAGGCACGGCGCGACCGGCCGGTCTATCGGGTGTCCCTCGAGTTCATCGACAAAGACGACGATTGGGCCAGGCTCGAAGTCGGTGATCAGATGACGCTCGAAGAGCTAGGACGGGCCCATCCCCATGGGGAGTGGGTGGACCTCAGCTACGACGGGTGAAGGCTCAAGTCCGGCCGTACACGGGGACGAGCGCCCCAGTCATCACACCAGATTCCTCGCTGAGGAGAAATTCGGCCACGGCGGCTATCTCGTCTGGCGTTGGCCAATCGACGTAGTCGGCATAGGGGAGTGAGGCGCGCGTGGCCGGCGTGTCAATGACCGAAGGCATGATCACGTTGGCGGTGACCCCGGAGCCGTCGAGCTCGTCGGCGACGGTCTTGCCAAGGGCGACAACCCCTGCCTTGGCGATGTTGAAGGCGGCCTGCCCGGTGGGGTAATCCACCGCTCCCCGGCTACCTACGAGGAGGATCCGGCCCCATCCGGCCTCCCGCAGATATGGAACGGCAGCCCTGACTGCGTAGAACGCCGAGCGGAGGTTGAGGTCGAGCATCCTCTCGAACCGCACGTCATCGGTCTCTTCGACGTCGCGACCACCGGCCCAGCCTCCCACGAGCGAGCACAGCCCATGGATGGCACCGGTTCGCTCGGCGACCTCTTTCATGAAGTTGGCCACAGCCTCGGTGTTGCCTGCGTCGACCCGGGTCAGGGTCATCTTCTCCTCGGGAACGTCGAACTCTTCTTCGAATCGGGCCGCCTCCTCAGGAAGCAGGTAGGTCACAGCAAGGTGATAGTCGTGGTTGAGAAGGCGGCGGGTGAGAGCAGTTCCCAGACCCCCTGTTCCACCTGTGATGACGATTGTCTTCTTCACTGAGTCCTCTTTGGGCGAACCCACTCTAGGTTTTGCGAGCCTGCATTCGGCTCCAATCCGGCGACCATCGGCTCACGTGAGGATATCGCGAATCCACTGCCCGGCGGGATGACGCATGGCCGACCGCAGGTCCCTGACGGTGTCGACGTCATGGAGCAGGCCGGTTGTCGTGAGGATGCGCGGCTGGTGGAGTCGAGCGAGGTGGCGGTGGGCGCTGGCCACGCCGTACGAGAACTCGATCGCCGTCGGGGAAGCGAGGGCGGAGGTTCCTCCGTCGGCCGATGGCGCCAGCACGGCCTCGCCGTTGCGCGCCAAGCTCTCGACGGCTTGCAGGTCTCCGACATCGATCAACGGCAGATCCGAGTGGAGAATCACCCACTGGAGGCCGCTCTCCATGGCCCATCGTGCCCCCTCCGCCGCAGCACTGTCGAGGCCACGCCCCGTTTCGGGCAAGGAGGCCAGGCCCGTCGTGGTGGCCCACTCCAGGACGCCTTCATCAGCGGAGACGACGAGGGGCAGCAGTAGGGCCGCCTCGGCTTTCTCGACCAGGCGAGAAGCCATCGCGAGGCTGAGTCGATAGCGTGCCTCATCGGATAGCTCATCCGCCAAGCGGTCCTTTCCCCCGCGAAAGGAGCGGATTGGCATGACAGCGGCGACCGGCATCCCAAGGAGCTTAGGAAGGTGCCCGGGTCGCTTCGAGCTGGGAATATGCAGCATCCGCCGCTGTTGTGGGTACCAGCCACCGAAACGGAGATCGATTGCCAACTGCCACCTGGAACGGACAGGTTCTGGCCAAGTCAGATGACACCGTCATTGTCGAAGGGAACCACTACTTCCCATTGGAGAGCCTGGATATGGACTTCTTCCGCGATTCTTTGGAGTCTTCGGTCTGTCCCTGGAAGGGGACCGCCAGCTACTACGACGTCGTCGTAGACGGTGAGGTCAATCGAGGAGCGGCGTGGTATTACCCCTCGCCAAAGCCTGCCGCATCGGAGATCGAAGGCAGGGTCGCCTTTTGGAGAGGCGTCAAGGTAACCGACTAGAAGACCCAGAGGGACGCGGCCAATCCCGCCGCAAGACCATAGAGCCCGGCGACCAGGTCGTCTCCGACCACGCCAAGCGCACCCGGGGCCCGATCGACGGTTGCGACTCCGGGAAAGACTCCTTTGAATATGTCGGCTGCCCGAAAGACCACGAGTGCAACCAGACCCGGCAACCAGGTGAATGCGATCACAGCCACGAAAGTGCCGGCGGCCTCATCGATGACGATCCAGCCGGCGTCTCCCTCGGCTCCGACGATTGTCGACACCGACCAGTAGGCGAGCCCGATGACCGCTACCACCGAGAGGACCTGAACAAGCGGTCCAAGCCCTCCGAGCAAGACTGCCACAGGAAACGCAAACACCGATGCCACGGTGCCCGAGCCGGCATCCGACCCTCTCACCCCCCGAAGAATCAGCCCGGTCCCGAAAAAGGACGCAATCAGACGAGCCACGCGTGACGAGCCTAAACCCGCTTTCCTTAGGTTCCACGTCTCATATTTGATATCCAGCGAGTAGAGAATGGCTTACCAAGTGGCCACCCACCGAACTGTGCGGGCTACGTCTCAAATATGAGACGTCATACCAAAGGAAAGAGGTAGAGAGGGTTTAGCCACCGCGACAGGATGTCGTTTACGCTTGTGGGATGGAAAAGGCAACCTACATCTGGGACGAAGGCGAACTGGTCCCCTGGGACGACGCAACCGTCCACTTCCTGTCCCATGCCCTTCACTACGGAACGGGCGTTTTCGAAGGGATTCGGTCCTACGAGACCAAAGATGGTGCCGCAGTATTCCGCCTCACCGATCACATGAAGAGACTCGAGGCCTCCGCCCGAGCTTATGGGATTCCGATGAGCTGGTCCCTCGACGATCTCAACAAGAGCGCAATCGAGCTGCTCCGGGCCAACGACCTCAAAGGCGCGTACATCCGCCCTCTGGTCTTTCATGAGCTCGGTGAGTTTGGCCTCAACCCTGGGGGCAGCAGGGTGAAGACGATGATGGCCGCTTTCGCCCTCGGCAGTTACCTCGGCGACGAGGGTGTCAAGAACGGCATTCGAGCCCGTGTCTCCTCCTGGCGCCGGATCTCCCATGCAGACTTCATCCCCACCGCCAAAGGCTCCGGCCAGTATCTCAACTCTTCGCTGGCCAAGGCTGAAGCTGTGCGCACAGGCTACGACGAAGCGATCATGCTCAACCAGTCGGGCTCGATCTCCGAAGGGTCGGGCATGAACCTGTTCCTGGTCATGGATGGTGTTGTCTATACGCCACCCGTGTCGGCCGGAATCCTGAAGGGGATCACCCGTGACTCCGTGATCGAGATCCTCCGCGACCACGGGCACGAGGTCAGGGAGGAAGAGCTTGCTCGGGGTTCGATGTACATGGCGGACGAGATGTTCCTCACCGGGACGGCCGCCGAGGTGACACCCGTCGCCGAGATCGACGACCGCCCCATCGGCAACGGTGAGCCCGGTCCGGTGACCCTGGAGGCGCAAGCGCAATTCTCGAAGGCAGTGCGAGGAGAGCTCGAGCAATACAACAAGTGGCTGGAAGCCTTCTGAGCGTCTAGCGATGGGACAGCAGCCGAACATCGAGCTCGAGGAGAGCGATCTTCCAAGAAAGACGCCGGAACCGGCTCCGGCGCGTCGTTGGAGGCCAACCAAGGCCGGGCTCATCACGTCTCCTGAGCAGAAGCCGGTCGGTGGCGCCTTTGGCCATATCGGTCCAGACCATGGCTGGGCGCAGCGAGTGGTCGATGCCGTCGAGCTGCCCGATCCGGATCCCGATCTGCGAGATGTCGTGGTCGGGCTCACCCAGGCCCGCGCCGCGAGCTTCGGCCGGGCTCCGGTTCGTGAAGACGTCGAGGTTGCCCTGATCCTCTGTGGCTATGGCGATAACCCTCCTCCCGATCGCATCGAGCGAAGAGCACTGTGGCTGGCAGCGGCTCCCCACGACAAGAGGCCTGGACAGACCGCTGTGCAGGATGTCAACCCGGAGTACCTCAGGATGAAGCCGGCCGAGCTCAGATACGCCCTGAAGAACGGCTAGCAGCAGAACCAGCTCGTCCCCGACGTACCCACGCCACTACCGTCGATCGCCTATGAAAATCGTTCGAATCAAGTCCGACGACGACATCGTCTACGGCATCGCCGACACCGATGGCGTGCAGGTGTATCGGGGCTCGCCGTTCGTCGCCTGGGAGCCGACGGAGACGGTGGTGCCATGGCCGAAAGCTCAGCTTCTCTCTCCTGTCATACCCACAAAGGTGATCTGTGTGGGGAAGAACTATGAGGATCACGCGGCCGAGATGGGTGGCGATCCACCCGATGAGCCGCTCATATTCATGAAGCCGGCGACCTCTGTGGTCGGCCCCGACGGTCCGGTCGTCTACCCGGACCTGACCCAGGAGCTGCACCATGAGGCGGAGCTCGCAGTTGTGATATCGAAGGTCGCCCGACACGTCAGAGCTGAGGACGCGGGCGGATTTGTTCTTGGCTACACGGCCGCCAACGACGTGACGGCGCGAGACTTGCAGCGATCCGACGGGCAATGGACCCGGGCAAAGGGATTTGACACCTTCTGCCCTATGGGCCCGGCGATCGAGACAGAGCTCGATCCCCTCGAGCGCCTTGCTGTGATCTGCCGGGTAAATGGCGATGTGCGTCAGGCGGGATTCACCTCCGACATGGTCTTCGGCGTTGGGGCGATCATCGAATACGTGACCGCGGTGATGACCCTGCTCCCCGGAGACGTCATTCTCACGGGAACGCCCTCGGGCGTGTCGAGCGTCGACGTAGGTGATCTGATGGAGGTCGAGATCGACGGCATCGGCACACTGACCAATCGCGTGGTGAAGCGATGACCGTGAGGGTGAGGGTGGCGCCATCGCCAACCGGGAATCTCCACGTGGGCACGGCGAGAGCCGCTCTGTTCAATTGGCTATACGCACGCGCCAACGATGGCGTGTTCATCGTGCGAAGTGATGACACCGACCTGGAACGGTCCACGAAGGAGTACGAAGATGGGATTCTCGACTCCCTGCTCTGGCTTGGCCTCGACTGGGACGAGGGTGTCTCGGTGGGTGGCCCCCACGGCTCCTACCGCCAATCGGAGCGCTTCGAGCGTTACCGAGAGGTCGCCGAGCAGTTGGTGGCGAGCGGCGCCGCCTACTACGACGATCGAGCTGCGGAAGAGTTGGAGGAGCTGCGCAAGACGGCGCAGGCGGAAGGGAAGCATCCGGGCCACTACATCCGCCGTCCGGACCAGGCAGCCACGAGCGGTGTGATCAGGCTGTCGATCCCCCAGGACTCCGCCGTCGAGTTCGACGACATGATCCGGGGCCACGTCTCTTTCGAGCCCCAGGATGTCGACGACTTCGTGATATTGCGAACCAACGGCATACCGACGTATCACCTCGCCTCGACGGTCGACGACGTTGACTACGAGATCACGCATGTGGCCAGAGGGGAAGATCTGCTGCCGTCGACACCGAAGCACATGCTGATAGCGCGTGCCATGGGAGCGGACGAACCGGTCTTTGCACACCTTCCCCTTCTCTTCGGGACCGACGGGAAGAAGCTGTCGAAGAGACACTCGGCGACTTCCCTCACCGAATACCGTGATGCGGGATTCCTCGCCGACGCTGTGTTCAACTACCTGTGCCTGCTCGGTTGGTCGGTGGACGGCGACACGACGATCTTCAGCCGGGAGCAGGCAATCGAGGCATTCGACCTCGCCGATGTCTCGAAGAACCCGGCGACCTTTGACCCGGAGAAGCTCGAGTGGATGAACGGGGAGTACATCAGGGCAATGGACCTTCCCGCCTTCATGGCACAAGCTCTTCCCCATATCGAGAAATCGGTGGGCCGTGCTCTCGACGATGCGGAGATCGAGAGCTTCCGCGAGATTGCGGCCCTCGTCCAAGAGCGAACCAAGCTCCTCCCGGAAGCCGCCGAGCAAGTGCGGTTTCTCTTCGGCAACGTCGACGAATACGACCAGAAGTCCTGGGACAAGGTCATGACGAAGGATGGTGTTGCCGAGATCCTGGGAGCCGCATCCACTCGACTGAGCGGAGTTGAACGCTGGGCGGCAGATGCAATCGAAGACTCATTGCGGTCCATGCTCTCCGAGATGGAGATCGGCGTTGGGAAGGGCCTCCAACCGATGCGGGTTGCGGTCACCGGGTCGTCCGTGAGCCCTCCGCTCTTCGAGTCAATGGCGGCCTTGGGCAAACAGCGCACGATCGATCGCCTCGACGCCGCGAGAGCGCATCTCGGCTGAGCAGCGTCTCTGTCGGTGCGTCGGTCTTGGATGACTTGGGTTGAGGTTTCGGGGAGCGGTATCCTTGAGTCTTCCCCACTCCCTTTGGTCCCGTCGTCCAGAGGCCTAGGACGCCGGCCTTTCAAGCCGGAAACGCCGGTTCGAATCCGGTCGGGACTGCCAGCCAAGTCATGATTTGACGTTCGAGGCCTGAGATCTTGCTGCCTCGAGCGGCCCGACGTTCTACTCAGGCCGCCGCCTAGGCTTCCGATAAATAGTCTGATGCCCAATTCCCCAATTCCCCCCAGCCCGCTTCGGACGGGCCTGGAGCGTGTGCGAGACCATGTCACTGACTCCCCCTCGTGGGTCTTGCTTATCAGGGTCTTCATCGGGCTCGGCTGGCTGCGGGCTGTCGTGGCGAAGGCTGCCGATCCCGACTGGTGGGATGGCACCAACATCTTCTCTTTCGCAGCAACCTACGGCCTGAAGAGCCTGACCTGGTATGAGCCGGTCCTCGACAATGTGATCACGCCGAACGTGCGCATCATCGCTGCGGTGGTGCTGCTGGGCGAGATAATCGTGGCGTTGACCCTCCTCACCGGTCATCGGATGGCACTCGGGCTGTCCATCGGGATCTTCCTCAACCTGAACTTCATCGCCGGGGGAGCGGTGAACCCGTCGATCTTCTACTTGGTCGCCCAGGGTTGTATCGCCTTGTGGATGGCGGAGCGATCGGAGAACAAGAAGGATCAGCCGATGGTTCTCGCTGCCATCGCAGGATCGGCGCTGTTTGTCGGCGCAGTGAGTATCCCCGACGTTGTCTCGCTCGATCCCTCGTGGGTGATCGATGATCCCGGCGTCATCACCGTGTTCGGTGCAGTGCTGACTGCCCTTGCGTGCGGCGCTACGGGTCTCCGTCTCTCGGCCGGCAAGGCACAACCTCGACGTGGCGTCGCCGACCTGTTCGCCCCGGACGATGATGGTCCCGGAAATGGAGTCATCAATCTCACGAACCGCAACGGACGCGAGAGACTCACCTTCGAGCTCCCTGACGCCCGCACCGACGAGCGTGACAGTATCTCGTCCAGACGCTGACGAGCATCACTGCAAAGGCGGTCTTGTCCGGCGCGACAGGTAACCTCCCCAGGCCAATCGGTCTATCAACACAGGGAAGATGTCTCCCGAATCCGTCGACCTCTACAACACGTTTCTGGCAATCCTCGCGTTGCTCTCCCTCGCCGCCTCGGTCGGGCTTCTCGTCTACCGGTTCGCGCGCGGGCGTGAAGCGGCACTTTCCCTGCTGGGCGACTCGGCGGTGTGGCTGGCTTGGCTCGTGGCCGCTGTGGCCACCGGTGGCTCCCTTATCTACTCGGAAGTAATTCACTTCATCCCCTGTCGCCTTTGCTGGTATCAGCGAATCGCCATGTATCCGCTGGCGATCGTTCTCCTGGTGGGCGCAATCCGACGGGAAGTGGTGGTCCGCTACTACGCCCTGCCGCTTTCGCTGGGTGGTGCGCTGATTTCGATATGGCATTACCTGACCCAGACATTCCCTTCTCTCGAGGGTGGTGCATGCGACCCGACCAACCCGTGCTCGGCCAAGTACGTGAACGTCTTCGACTTCGTCTCGATCCCATTTATGGCCGGGGCCGGGTTTATCGTTATCTCCGTACTGCTTGCCTTCTATGTGAGAACCGAACGTGAATAAGAGAATCCTTGCAATCGTCGGTGGTGTGGTCGGACTCGCTCTGATCGTGCTACTGGCCATATCGATCGCGGGTGAGACCGAGGTCGACGCATCCATCGGCTATGGCGATCCGGTTGTCACCGGCCAAACGCTGCCTGTCTACAACAGCGCGGCAGCCGAAGACGTGGCCGTTGGCATGCCGGGGCCGGAGGTCGTCGGCGCCGACTGGGAAGACAACGAGGTTACGATCACGGCCGACGGCCGCCCCAAGATCGTCCTGTTCCTTGCCCACTGGTGCCCGCACTGTCAGAACGAAGTTCCTCCTGTCCAGGCGTGGCTCGACGCTGGGAACCTTCCCGACGACGTCGACCTCTACTCCGTCGCCACCTCGACGGATCGGCTCCGACCCAACTGGCCGCCACAGGATTGGCTGGAGGAGGAAGGCTGGACCGTCCCGGTGATCATGGACGACCAGATCGGGACCGTCGCCGGATCCTTCGGCATGGCGGGCACGCCTTTCTACGTCGTGCTCGACGGAGACAACAACGTGGTGCGCCGGATCTCGGGTGAGATCGGCACCGCCGGCCTCGCGATATTGGTGCAAGAAGCCCAGGCCGCGGGCTAGTCCCAAGCCGCGACGACGCTGCGCAGGGTTACGCTCTGAGCAACCTCGTGCAGCGTCGTGGGAGTAGCGCGTTTGGGCCGCGTCGAAGCTGTGCAGGGTCACGCTCTGAGCAACCGCGTGCAGCGTCGAACCACTCGTCGCGTCAGTTTTCCAGGGCCCTGATCTTGTCCAGACGCCTCACGTGGCGGTCTTCGCGGGAGAACTTCGCTCCGAGGTAGGCCTCTACCAGATCCTCGGCGACCGCAGTTCCGATGACTCGGGAGCCGAGACAGAGCACGTTGACATCGTCGTGCTCCACCATCTGGTGCGCGGTGTAAACGTCGTGGGCGACTGATGCCCTGATTCCGTTCAGCTTGTTTGCCGCAACTGCGGCCCCGGCCCCTGACCCGCAGATGATGATGCCCCGGTCGGCGCGGCCATCCAACACAGCCTGAGCGACCGCTGCGGAGTAGTCGGGGTAGTCCACCGGGTCGGAATTGTGAGTCCCCAGGTCGTAGACCGCATGGCCCGATTCAGCCAGCCAACTCGCCAGATGTTCTTTCAAGGAAAAGCCTGCGTGGTCGGAGCCCAGTGCGATTCTCATACCTGCGGCAGGGTAGCCATAGAACCCCTGGCAAACAGATCAGACCGCCGGTTTTGGCCTTTTCGAGGCTATCTTCGCCCTATGACGGCGCATCTGGTCATCAAGGGCGGCACGCCCCTCCGGGGAACGGTGGGCGTGCTCGGCGCAAAGAACGCCGTCCTCAAGGAAATGGTGGCCTGTCTTCTCGCTCCGGGTCGGCACCGCCTCGGCAATGTGCCCGGGATTCTCGATGTGGAGCTGATGTGTCAAGTCCTGACGCACACTGGCTGCAACGTCAAGCAGGAGGGCCACGACCTTTTCGTCGTGGTGCCCGAGGAGCTCAACCCGGAAGCGCCGATCGATCTCGTTCGACAGATGCGCGCATCGATAGTCGTCCTTGGCCCTCTCCTGGCTCGTTGTGGGCAGGCTCGTGTCGCGTTGCCCGGAGGCGACGATCTGGGAGCCCGGCCGATCGACATGCACACTGGTGGGTTGGAGCGAATGGGCGCAGATTTCGAGCTGGTGCACGGAGAGTTGGTCGGGCGGGTAGAGGGAAGGCTTCGGGGCACGGAGATAGAGCTGCCGTTCCCGTCTGTGGGCGCTACTGAGAACATGCTCTTCGCCGGTGTTCTCGCCGAGGGCGAGACCGTGATAGTCAATGCAGCGCGTGAGCCCGAGATAGTCGATCTGATCAGCCAACTGCAGGGCATGGGCGCACAGATCGAGGGGGCAGGCACATCGATAGTCACGGTGAAAGGCGTCGACGCCCTGTCACCCAACGACCACGTTGTCATACCCGATCGTCTCGAGGCCGGGACCTATGCGGTCGCCGGCGCGATCACCGCCGGAGACGTCACCGTCACCGGTTGCCGGCCCGAAGACCTTCGGATGGAGTTGCGCAAGCTGGAGGACACGGGTGCGGAGATCGAGCGAGGCGACGGATGGCTCCGCATCGTGGGCCCGGAGAGGCCGAAAGCCGTCGATCTCGCCACGTTGCCGTTTCCGGGGTTCCACACCGACATGCATCCCCAGATGGTCGCCTACCTGTCCATTGCCGAGGGGACCTCGGTGGTGACCGAGAACCTCTATGACGCCAGGTTCCGCTACGTGGGTGAGCTCGCCCGCATGGGCGCCGACATCGTCACGGAGGCACAGCACGCCGTGATTCGGGGCGTCGAGTCGCTCTCGGGATGTCCCGTCCTAGCCCCCGACATCAGAGCTGGCGCTGCCCTGGCCATTGCCGGGCTTCGCGCAGAGGGCATCACAGAGGTGGGAGAGGTCTCCCACATCGACCGGGGTTATGAGGGGTTCGCCGAGCGCTTGAACGCTCTCGGTGCATCCGTCGAGCGCCACGACTGACTACCCGGAGATTGCGTTACCCTCTCTCCCATGAGATCTCGCTTTTTGCTGTTTTTCGCGTTCGTACTCGTACTGTCTGCATGCGGGGGGAGCGCGGAGGACACCACCACGACTGTCGACCAGACCACCACAACGGCTGAGGAGACGACGACGACAGCGGCCGAGACCACGACGTCGACCGAGGCCACCACGACGACCGCAGGAGGAAGCGCCGGCGGCGATGATTGTGTGGTTGGAACGTGGGTGCTGGATGATGCGGCCTTCTTCGAGCAGCTTTTTGCTGCATCGCCCGAAGACGAGAGTCTGGGAATCAGTGAGATCACACCGGCCGACGGGACCTTCGAGACGACTCTCGGCGCCGATGGCTCAATGGTTGCCACCCGGGATGATTGGGGATTCTCTGCCGTGACCGACGAAGGCACGTTCAACATTCGGGTCAACGGCGAGCAGACCGGCACCTGGGAGATCGAAGGAAACATGCTGGTGGTGACGATCGATGAGGGCCCCGGCTTCGACATCGAAGCCACCGTTGTCGTGGATGGGGAGGAGTTCCCGCTTCCGAGTGCGCCTGTCAGCATCCCCACGGAGGCTCTTTCTTCCTCGAGTGCCTACAACTGTGACGGCGACACATTGTCGATCACGAGCGACGACATAACGTCGGAGTTCAATCGTGCCTAGCCGTGCCAGGATGACCACAATCGGGAACACGACGAATGACCCAGTTGTTGTACGTGAAGCATGAGTGAATCCACACCTGTGAGCATCTCCAGCTCGAAGCCGCACGAGGGCGGTATCGACATGGCCAAGCTCGAGGAGACCCTCGACTACATACGCCCAGCCGTCCAAGCAGACGGGGGCG
>QQVI01000191.1 GCA_003388545.1 Actinomycetota bacterium | reverse complement strand
CGTCTGTGAAGGTGAGTACCAGCTGCTCCTCGGCCGAAGTCAGGTTCCCGAGATTTGATATCACCACGGAGAACGCGACCTGATCTGTGGCGGGCATCACTACCTGATCCTCAGGGTCGAGCTGCCACTCCGGATCAGCCACCAGCTGCGACGCCGCCAGTCCCGGTCGTAGAGACAGCCCGTTGTCCGGTGACCGGGCCGCAAGCGCATATGAGACGGCAAGCGTGACCGCCTCGCCCTCAGCGGGCGCAAGCGTCACATCCCGGAAGGGCACTATCGGATCGCGAACCTCGAGACGATCGATCTCATCGAGCAAGTCGTCGAAGAGACTGTCCCCGGCCCGGAGCAACACGATCGCGTTTGCGACGCTGTCTACCGGAGCGGTCTGGTTTGGATTGTCTGCGGCCGCCAACACTCCTGTACCCAGACCACCAACACCGTCGCTCCAGTCCTGAAGTGCCAGGCGGTACAGCGAGCGAACTGCGAACAACTCCTCAGCTGGAGGCTCCTGCTCGGCAAACTGCAGGCCGGCCGTGATGTTCGCCCTCAAGTCGTCGATCACCGCGAGCCACTCAGGGCGGTCGATTGAATTGAGTCGTGGGATCACCTCCCGCAGCGCATCGCCACCGAGTGCGATCTCCTCGATCTGCTCCGACATCTCGTTCAGGTATGCGATCTCCTCACGCGCGTCGCCACCGGCGCCCGAAGCCAACAGCGCCGCAACCGATGCCGCCAGCAAGATGAGCGGGACCAGCCATCGCCATGCTCGTCGTCGTCTCGGAGGGTCGAACACCATCCCGGGGAGCGTATACGCCGGTCGATTCCGAACGGCAACCGGAGTGGGCTGGACATCGCTCCGGGTCAGTCGTCGTCGGGCAGGCCCAGGGTTGTAGTCGTGCTGCTCGCCGCCGTGGTCGTGGTTGTGCTCGCCGTGGTCGTGGTGGTCGTACTTGGGATCGTTGTCGTTGTCGACGTCGTTGAGGTGGTGGTCGTCGTGCTTGTCGACGAGGACGTCGTGCTTGGAGTCGTAGTGCTGGTCGTAGTGCTGGTCGACGTGCTGGTGGAGGAAGAGCTCGACGTGCTGGGGTGGGTTGTGGGCGTGGTGGAGCTGGAAGTGCCGGGCAGCGAGGTTGTGGTGGAACCTGGCTGGCTCGTCGTGCCGCCACCAGCAGTCGTGGTCGGGCTCTTGGGAGATGTCGCCGGCGTTCCGGGAGATGACGACGGCGGCACCGACGACGAAGACGACTTCGATCCACCGATCGACTTCGCAACGATCTCGTCGACTAGAAGGCCGGCTGTGTCAGAGCCTGAGCCCATGGCTCGATCGTTTCTCGCAGGCGCCTCGACAGAAGCAGGAGCGGATAGTGCTTCGGCCTCCAAACCTGCAGATAGGCCCACAAGCCAGTTGATGCCAAAGACCACGGTGAGGATGGCGGCTGCGGTTATCACAAGAACGGCAACCCCTGGAAGAACTGTCGTGAACAAAGGCCGGCTACGCCAATTCAGCGTGTTGTTCGAGCCGCGCTCGGCGAGACGCTGTGCGATGCGGCGGGCGGAATCATCGGGATCGAAGCGGCTGGGTCCACCGGATTGGGCCAATTGAAAGAGCCTTCCTCTCCCGGCCCACCCGACTAGACGAATACTACAACAATTCTGCCCGCCTGCTTCCAGAAAATGGCGGATGCACCCGGTTCAAGGTGCCGAAGGACCTCGAAGAGCTCACGCCAGGGCCCGGATCACGAGACCAACGGCGGCTAGCCCTGAGACTGCGAACACCCCGAGGCGAACACCGTGGCTCGAGAAGCGATCCTTGTAACGCCTCGACACGGCCCAGCCAAACAGAACAGCGGGGAGCATCACCGCGGCAACCATCACATCAGAGGATGCGATGTTGTTCGAGAAGGCACGGACGGCGATGGATAGCAGCACGCCGATCGTGAAAACGGCCGAAAGAGTCGACCGGACGGTAGGTGCCTCCTGGCCCGCGTAGAGCAGTGCTGTCGGCGGCCCTCCGATCGAAGCAACGAGACTTGTGGTGCCCGAGGCGACACCAGCTCCGAACTGAGTGACCGGGTTGGGGGTGACACGGAGCCCGCTGACCAGAAGCACCACAGCCAAGAGCACCGTGAGCCCGATGAACAAGTCGAGAGTGCGCTGGGTGGCGACCGCGAGAAGGGCGAGCCCCAAAGCCGCACCTGGGAGTCGTCCCCCGAGAAGCCACCACACACCTCCGAAGTCGAGAGCATGTCGTTCGTTCCAGGCCATCGCAACCGTCAGCGGCACGACGGTCAGCAACTGGGGGACGGGAGAGAGGCGAGGGTCGATGAGGGCAAGAATCGGAACCGCCACCAGCCCGTATCCGATACCGACTGTGCCCTGTATCGCTGCGGCCCCGGCGGTGATGCCGAGCACCAAGACCCAAACGAGCGGGGAGAGCTCGATCACGAGCTATCGGAGGCTAAGACAGGTCGACCGCCTTCTCAGGTGTGAGCAGCTCGTAGAACTCGATCCATTGATCTTCGGTGAGCTCCCGCAACCGCGCTCCCAGTTCGGACGCTCCGGGTATCGACGGTTCTCCCCGCCCGTAGGGTGACTGCAGAACCTCATCGGTCCACTGCATGTAAACCACGTCGCGCTCACCCGGTAGTGTCGTTCCGTTGAAGTAGACGGTCACCTCGGAGCGGCGACCCGCCTCCTTGTAGAGGCGCCCGATCTCGGCGGCAAGGGTTGCCGCTTCGCGGGCGGCACGCGGCTTGACCTTGTAGGCGCGTCGGATGACATACACGGCTGATCTCCTGGTTCGGTAGCCGGAAGTTAGTCACATGATCGGCCGATCGACGACGCACGCCCCGGCCTGCGCAAACTCCGAACGACTTGTCGCCGTAGAACCACGTCGCCGAGCAGTCGACTGACGCACTCGGCAGGGCCGCCTCCGTAGGGTGGTCGAATCGACCGCACCAGGATCGGAGGAATCAGTGAACATTCTCGTCTTCGAAGGAGGCGTGATAGCGCCGAACAAACTCGGTGAAGCCCAAGCCTGGCTCTCGGACAACGACGCCGACCTGCGCTCAACGGCGCCTGAAGGGACGACGTACATGGGCGTCTACTCACCAATCTTCAGCTCCAGCAAGTACCCAACCGAAGTCTTCTTGGTCTACTCCGTCAACAACTACGGCGACCTGGACCAACTCGCCGGTGCATCCGGGTCGCGGTTCGGCCGGCTTCTCGGAGAATGGGATGGCTTCCTGGACGACGATCCCAGCCTGAAGATGAGCAAGGTGCTCTACAAGTCACTCACTGCGGCCACGGTATGGGGGAACGAGTAAGGAGGGATACAAACAAGTCCACTCTGGTGGGCGAGGCCGTACACGTTTGTAACTCTCCGACTCGAGTGGGACGGCACATTCGCAATCGCTCCCAACACCGACAGATGACTAAGCATCGAAGTCTCCGGCCTAGCCTTCCCATGTGACCGGATGGCCCAGAGACCCCCGTGTAGACGAGTACATCGACGCGCTGCCTGAATGGCAGCAGCAAATCTGTCAAGAGGTTCGTGAGTTGGTGCACGGGGTCGATCCTGAAGTCGAGGAAACGATCAAGCGGACCGTTCAGCCCTATTTCGTGCTCGAAGGAAACATCTGTGCCTTGCTCGCTGCCAAGGGACACGTCAACGTGTTTCTCTACGACGGAGCGATCGTCCCCGACCCGGAAGGCATCATCACCGGCGGCCATGAGAACAAGACCGCGAGGACGGTGGCAGTGCGCGAAGGCGAGAGCGTGCCCCGAGAGCCACTCGCCGAGATGTTCCGGCAGATAGTCGCCAACAATCGCGCCGGCGGCTGGCGAAAGCTGAAGCGGGAGCAAGGGCTGGACTGAGCTGAAACACGAGCTGGAGTTTGCTGCGCAGACTCCGAACGGACTTGTCGCTGAGCACGCCACGAAAGCAGCAGTTCTGCAGGAACTGCTTACGGACTCGTCGGATTCGGCAAAACCGAATCCCACTCGAGTCCGCGTGGGCGAGGGGGGACTTGAACCCCCACGATCTTGCGATCACAGGAACCTGAATCCTGCGCGTCTGCCAATTCCGCCACTCGCCCGCAGGTGAGGGAAAGCGTACCGCCACGAGAGGTGTTCCGGTAGTCGACAACAACACCTCGGGAGGCCTTAACCTTCCCCGAGATGAATGTCGCCCGAAGTCTCGAGCGTCGACTCGAGCGCCTTCTCGAAGGCGTGTTCACACGCGTTTTCTCCGGGAGGCTTCACGCCTCGGAGGTCGCCGGCCGCATCGCGCGGGAAGCAGATCTAGCCCGGTTCGATCACGCCTCGGGACCGGGGACCGCCAACAGCTACACGCTGACCTTCAATCCGTCAGATGTCGATGGTGACGGATCGGATCTCGCCATCTCCCTCACGGAAAGCTTCGCCGACTATGCGGCTGAAGCGGGATTGCGTCTTGTCGGGCCGCCGCGGGTCGTTATCGAGACCGACCCCAAGGTGCTCAAAGGCCAGTTCGATTGCCATCCCGAGATCGTGCCGGGCCAGCTCACTCCGTGGGCGCGCCTGGTAGGCGACAGCGGGACTCTGGAGATAGCTCCCAATAGAGCCATCATTGGCCGCGGTGAGGACGCCGACGTCCAGATTCCTGTAGCTGAGGTCAGCAGGAGTCACGCTCTGGTCTGGAGGGCTGAGGGGACCGCCTGGATCATCGACCTGCGCAGCTCGAATGGCACCTTCGTCGATGGAAATCGGGTAGGCGACCAGCCTGTCGAGCTCGGCACCGGCACCGTGATCCAGTTCGCCACATCCCGATACCGATTCGTGAAGGCGGCAGATGCCTGACGTAATCCTTGCCCTCCTCAGGATCATCTTCCTGGGGTTGGTCTACCTATTCGTTTGGCAGGTTGCCCGAGCAATTGGGAGCCACCTCGGCATTTCGCTGAAGCGGGAGCGGCGCGAAGGCACCCGCCTTCTCATGGTCAGGTCCGAAACCCAGCAAGGGACGGAAATCGAAGTCAGCGACGCAACAGTCCTCGGCCGTTCCTCCGAAGCCGACGTACTACTCGACGACCCCTACGCTTCTGAGTTCCATATGCGACTACTCGCACAGGAGAACGGGCTGGTCTTGCACGACCTCGGGAGCACCAACGGAACATACGTCAACGGGAGACGGGTCACGGCGCCAACTACGCTGCGCCGGGGCGACTCCGTTCAGGTCGGCAAGACGGTGATGGAGGTTCGATGAGTCAAGCCACAGCTGTCGACGGAATTGCGGCTGCCGTCTCGCTCCGATCCGAAGGAAGAGACGAAGAAGCGAGAGATCTGCTGCTCGAGCTTCGCTCGCAACATCCCGATGACGCGCTGATCAACTTGCAGTGCGCCTGGGTCCACGATCGGCTCGGTCTCGAGAAGGAGGCGGTTCCGTTCTACGAGAAAGCCATCCATCTTGGTCTCGATGGCGAACACCTTCGATCTGCGCTACTTGGATTGGGAAGCACTCTTCGCGCCCTTGGTCAATATGAGAGAGCCTTCGAAACACTTTCGAGCGGCGCAGATCAGTTTCCTGACGACAAAGCGATGCAAGTCTTCCTGGCGCTTGCCATGTACAACACAGGTTCGGCCAAGGAGGCCTGCGAGACCCTCCTTCGGCTTCTGATCGCGACCACCCGTGACGAATCGATTGCGGCGTACCAAGCTGCCCTGGAGATTTACGCCAAAGACCTGGACGCGACATGGTGAGAGCCGTTGTAGCTACCTGGCGTCAGGGTGTTCTTCGTTGGGGGCGCTCTTGAAGTTCATCTGGGCCACGGCCACCCACAAGGGGATGGTGCGAGAGGCCAACGAGGACGCCTTCTTCCCGACGAGCGACGGGAAGACCGAAGACAAGGTCACCCTGATCGTCGCCGACGGGATGGGCGGCCACGTGGCAGGCGAAGTCGCCTCGCGCCTCGCCATCAACGCGGCCGCTTCTTCACAGCTCGACCCGGCCGACAGGGTCGCCGCCGGTAACCGTGCTATTCGAGAAGAGGTTGGCCGCCAGCCCAACCTGGAGGGAATGGGCACCACCATGACGCTCCTAGAGCTGAGCGTCGACTCGGGTGCACACCTTGCCCACGTCGGCGACAGCCGCGCCTATCTCTTTCGAAACGGGGAGCTGAAGCAGGTGACTGACGACCACACAGTCCTCGCCGAGTACGTGGCCGCGGGGAAGCTCACGGAGGAAGAAGCCGTCAACCATCCTCAGAGACACATGATCACCCGGTGCCTCGGTCTCACCAGGTTCATCAACGTCGACGAGGTGGTGATGGACGTCGAGCCCGGGGACCGGTTCCTCCTTTGCTCAGACGGCCTCAATTCGATGGTCGACGATGATGGGATAGCCGAAGGCCTCTCCGAAAAGGCCCCCGAGGAGGCGGCCTGGAAGCTGGTCGAGATGGCCAACGAGGCCGGCGGCCAGGACAACATAACCGTCATCGTCGCCGACGTCCTCGGATAGGCCATACAGCAGTGGTGCGCCAGCACTCATGACACGGAAGGCCGAGGGCTTCACGATCCTGCTCGCCTCGGCCCTGGCGGCGTTCGGGGTCACGCTGGTCAACTTCGCCAACTCGGGCACGTTGGACGCTCAGAGCGCCCTCACGTTCCTGGTGTTCGCCATCGCATTCGGAGCCCTGTTCGTTGCGACGCAGACTTGGGCACCTCGAGCCTCGTCCCTGCTCATCGCCCCGGTGGCCGCATTGACAGCCATTGGGTTTCTCGAGATCTACCGACTCGACCCCGCCCGTGCCGGCCTGCAACGTTGGTGGCTTCTGATCGCAGCGGCGGTTGCAGGGAGCGTGCTCTACCTTCTTCATCTCGGCTCCACCGAGATCCTCCGGCGGTATCGCTACACGATCCTCCTGGTGTCTGTGATCCTCCTGCTCCTTCCCAATCTCCCCTCCGATTGGGGATTCCCGCTCCGGGGCCTCGAGGTGAACGGATCCCGCCTCTGGGTGGTCTTCGACGCTGGCCTCACCCCCTTCTCGCTCCAGTTCCAACCTGCGGAGTTGGCCAAACTCGGATTGGTGATCTTCGTCGCTGCGTATCTGGCCGATCATCAGCACGCTCTGCGACAGGCGCACCGCCAGGTTGGCCCCTTCAGACTGCCCGAGCCCCGCCAACTGCTCCCGCTCCTCATCACGTGGGGACTCAGCGTTTTCATTCTCATCTCCCAAAGAGATCTGGGCGCCTCACTGCTTCTGTTCGCCAGCTTCGTGCTGTTGTTGTACGCGGCAACCGGGGGCGGGGGATACCTCGTCTCGGGTGGGCTCATGACGTTGCTGGCGGGCTTTGCCGGCTACTACGCATTCGACCACGTGCAGCGGCGGGTTGCCGGGTGGCTCCAGCCCTTCGAGAACTTCGAAGACGCCGGATACCAGATCTCACAGGGGCTCTTTGCCCTGGGAAGCGGGTCTCTGTCCGGGGCCGGACCGGGCTTGGGTCGACCCGACTTGATCCCGAATGCCGCCACCGACTTCATCTTCGCCGCCGTAGGAGAAGAACTCGGCTTCGCTGGCACCGTCGCCGTTCTCGCCCTCTACGGGCTCATCATGGCAGTCGGCCTCGGAATCGCCTTCCGCAGCCGTGATACGTTCCGCAAGCTCCTCGCGGCGGGGCTCACCTTCGTTCTCGGAGTGCAGACCTTCCTCATCATCGGCGGGGTACTGCGCCTCGTTCCCTTGACCGGGATCACTCTTCCTTTCATGTCCTACGGTGGTTCGGCTCTCGTCGGCAACCTCGTCTTGGTGGCCATCCTCCTCCGAATCAGTCATGAGGAGGCGAAGTGAACGGCCCGATACGCCGTCTGGCGCTGGGGCTGTTCGCCTCGATGGCAGCGCTGCTGATAGCGGTCACCTGGTTCCAGGTGTTTCGCGCCGACGCGCTCAAGAACGACCCCCGGAATGCCAGACCTGCGCTCAGTGAGCGAGGCAAGGAGAGGGGGCTCATCGTCACGAACGACGGCACGGTGCTCGCCCGATCCGATGAGGACCCGAACGACGCCCTCACGTTCGTCCGCACGTACCCGGAAGGGCCCGCTTTCGCCCACGTGGTGGGCTACTCGTCGTTCCTCCTCGGAAACACCGGGCTCGAACAGACCTACTCCCAGGATCTCCGGTCGCGCCGGGACATCACGATCTCGGATCTTGTTGCAGTCATCCTCGGGCGAGACCTGCGTCCGAGCAGCATCGAGGTCACGATCGACGCCGAGTTGCAGAAGGCAGCCTTCGCTGCGCTCGCCGGTCGTAGGGGAGCAGTCGTCGCGTTGGACCCGAACACCGGAGCTGTCCTCGCTTCGGTGTCATCTCCCTCATTCGATCCGGAGGCCCTGATCGGCGACGACGCCGATGCCGCCTGGAACGCCCTGCTCGAAGCCGAGGGGTCGCCCCTGAGCGATCGGGCAACACGCGAGCTCTATGCACCCGGATCGACATTCAAGACCGTTGTGGCTGCGGCCGGGATCGATACCGGCTTTGTCGGGCCGGAGAGCGTGTTCCCCGATCCTGTGGCATTTCCCCTACCCGGATCCGAGGCGACAATCTCCAACTACGGCGGGAGAGTCTGTGCCGACGGGGAGACTGTGACCTTGCTCAGGGCTTTCGTGGTTTCGTGCAACACGACCTTCGCCAACCTCGCCATTCAGTTGGGTGCGGCCGACCTCGGGATCACCGCAGAGGCCCTCGGCTTCAACCGCGAGCTCGAATTTGCCTGGCAGATTCCACCTGCGCAGTTCAACATCGGCGAGCTCGAGGATGACCCGGCTGCCCTGGGCCAGAGCGGAATCGGGGAACGCGACGTGAGGGCCGCGCCGTTACATATGGCAATGATTGCGGCCACGATCGCCAACGGCGGTCAGCTCTACTCCCCATACCTCGTTTCCCGCGTCTTCGACGCCGACGGAAACACCGTTGAAACCACCGAGCCGGTACCCCTTGGGCGCGCCATGGCACCGACCACCGCTTCGATCATGACTCAAATGATGGAGAGAGTCGTGACCGAGGGCACCGGGACAAGTGCGTCGGTTGCAGGGGTTCGGGTCGCCGGGAAGACCGGCACGGCCCAGGGCTCTGGCGAGTTCCCACATCCCTGGTTCATCGGTTTTGCGCCTGTCGAAAACCCGACAATCGCACTTGCTGTGTTCCTCGAAGGCGGGCCTGACCTGGGTGAAACCGCAACCGGCGGTGGGCTCGCAGCCCCCATCGCCTCGACGTTGATCGACATCTGGCTAAGTGGTGAACAGTGAGTTGCATCGGTGACTTCCTAGACTCTGGCCCGTCGCATGGACACTCCTAAAGCTCTGACAGATCGGTACCAGGTCACCGCGCATCTCGCGCGTGGAGGCATGGCCGACGTCTACGAAGGACAGGACACCCTGCTCAACCGACGGGTGGCCATAAAGGTGCTTCACTCGCAGTTCTCCGCCGACGAGGCCTTCGTCAAGCGCTTCCGCCGGGAGGCCCAAGCGGCCGCCAACCTGAGTCACCCCAACATCGTGGGCATTTACGACTGGGGCCAGGCTGAGGGCACATATTTCATCGTCATGGAGCTGGTCGAGGGGCGCTCGCTACGAGACGTGCTCAAGTCCGAGGGCGCGTTGCTGCCACGGAGAGCGACCGAGATTGCCAGCGAGGCGGCAGCCGCCCTATCAGTCGCCCACCAAGCCGGGCTGGTCCACCGCGACGTCAAGCCGGGGAACATCCTCTTGGCTCGTGACGGCACCGTCAAAGTCACCGACTTCGGCATTGCACGGGCGTGGGATGACAGCCAGGAGCTCACTCGAACCGGAGCCGTCATCGGCACCGCCACCTATTTCAGCCCCGAGCAGGCTCAAGGGCATTCGGCCGACGCCAGGTCGGACATCTACTCACTCGGCGTCGTGATGTATGAGATGCTCACCGGGCGACCGCCTTTCACGGGCGACAGCCCCATGTCGGTCGCTTTCCAGCACGTTTCGACGGAAGCACCTGCCCCGACGTCTCTGAATGCAGACGTGGGCGAGTCTTTGGACAACATCGTCATGAGAGCGATGCGCAAGGACCCTGCTGGCCGATACCAGTCAGCAGAAGAGATGCGATCCGATCTCGTAGGTGTCCTTCGCGGTGAGGAGGTGGGCGCTGCCCCGGTCGTGCCGGTGGCTGCCGCAGCCGTCGCGGCGACATCACCAAGCGATTCGACCCGAGTAATGACCGCCACACCGCCTCCCACTGTTCCCCCGGATGAGGTCTATCGCCAGATCGAAGAAGAGCCGCCCTCGCAGTTGCCATTCATCCTCACGGCTTTCGGGCTTCTCATCGCGCTGGTCGTCTTGCTCTTCATCCTCTTCCAGGCCGCCGGAGGGGGAAACTCCGATGCCGACTTGGTCGAAGTTCCCAATGTCACGAACCTCACCCAGGAGACGGCCGTCGCCCGACTCCTGGCCGACGGGTTCGAGGTCAATATCATCCCCGAGACGTCGACCGAGGTCGATGCGGGCAACGTCATTCGCACTGATCCCGGCGCCGGCTTCGAGGCTGAGCGCGGGTCGACGATCGACGTCTACGTCTCCACAGGTAGCGCCGAGACTCAGGTTCCTCCCCTGATCGGTCAGACGCTGGAGAACGCCACTGCGTTGCTCGAATCAGCAGGCCTCACGGTCGGGACCGTGTCGGAGCGACCGGACGCCGAGTACGCCGAGGGTGTCGTCGTCGAGCAATCGCCGGCGTCTGGAAACCTCGTGGGAACGGGCACGGCAGTCAATCTCGTCGTCTCGACCGGCCCCGAGCTCGTCGAGGTTCCCGATGTGGTGGAGATGACGGAACGAGAGGCAACGGCAGCGTTGCAGGATCTCGGGCTCAAGGTCACCGTGACCGATGAGTACTCGAATGAGGTCGCCGAAGGCCTGGTGATCGAGACCGATCCCGTAGCGGGCACAGAAGCGGAGACCGGCGACACGATCTTGCTCGTGGTCTCACTGGGTCCCGAGCCGATCGACACACCAAACCTGACCGGTCTCACCGAGGAGCAGGCGAGGGCCCTGCTCGCCGATCTGGGACTCGAGTTGAACGTGTCGCAGGCGACCGCGCCGGTGGTCGATCCCAACCAGAACGGCCTGGTAGTGGAGCAGTTCCCCGAAGTGGGCACCACCGTGTTCCCGGGTGATGTGATCACGGTGACCCTGGGCGAGTACACACCACCATCGACTACGACCACCACCACCCTCCCTCCTGAGCCACCGCCAGACAACGGCGACGGCCAGCCGTAACGAAGTTCCGTCCCAGGAGGCCCTAGGCCGCGTCTTCCTTCCCCGAAGGCGGAGCCGCATGGGGAAGGTGGCCGCCTCTTGGCTACGCCAAGAAGTTTGAGATTTCGGCTCCGCCGAAACTCACGCCATTGGTTTGACGGCCGGAAGGGGGATGAGACCTCTTCCTTCCCCAAAGGCGGAGCCGCATCGGGAAGGTGGCCGTCGCATGACTACCCCAAGAGGTTTGAGATTTCGGCTCCGCCGAAACTCACGCCATTGGTTTGACGGCCGGAAGGGGGATGAGACCTCTTCCTTCCCCGAAGGCGGAGCCGCATGGGGAAGGTGGCCGTC
>QQVI01000248.1 GCA_003388545.1 Actinomycetota bacterium | reverse complement strand
TTGCAGCCCAGCTTCGAGGATCGCGTCAACACATGGAGGGGTACGACCCTGATGGTTGCAGGGCTCGAGGGAGACATACAGCTCAGCTCCTCTTGCCTTGTCCCCCGCTGCCTCGATCGCAATCACCTCGGCATGGGCGTGACCGGGGCCTTGATGAGATCCTTCCCCGACGATCTCACCTTGGTTGACTATCAACGCCCCCACCCTGGGGTTGGGATGGGTGCGATGGAGGCTGGCGAGCTCGAAGGCTCGCGCCATGGCCGCCTGGTCGGATGGCACCGAGAGCCTGTCCTAGGCGAGCCGGCGATCTATCCGATAGGTGGAGCCCGGCTGCTTCTTTGCGAACTCTTTCATCTCAACCGCCACGGCCGAAGCCTCCCATTGGGTGTTCATCTCTCTCACTTCGGTCGAGGCTACTCCCAGCGATAGCGAGACAACCGGGAAGGCATACCTCTCCCCGCGTCGATCGATGACCTCGATGTAGCCACGCAGGGCGTCGGCTGTGTCGTAGAGGTCGAGGATGCCATCGTCGAATCGCTCCACGACCTCTTTGCAATAGGCCTCTGCCATTCCAGCCGGGATGATGGCTACGAAGTCGTCTCCACCGATATGGCCAATGAACGGATCCTCGATGCCCAGGGTCGTCGCCGCGGTGGTGAGGCAACTGGCGCAGAAGCGGATCACCTCATCCCCCCTCATGAATCCGTAGTGATCGTTGAAGGCCTTGAAGTTGTCCAGGTCGCCATGGACCAGTGCGAAGGACCTTCCCTCGTGGATGCGCTCCTCGATCTCCCTGGTGATGCGGAAGTTGCCTGGAAGGCCCGTGAGAGGCGAGAGGTCACGCGCTGCCTGGGTTCGGCGCAGCACCGCCGACACCCTGGCCACCAGCTCGTTGATGTCGAAAGGCTTGGTTATGTAGTCGTCGGCGCCGAGCTCGAGACCTCTGACCCTGTCTTCAGGGAGGCCTCGGGCGGTGAGGAGGATGATCGGAATATTGGCAGTGGAAGCCTGTGCCCGGAGCCGATGGAGGGCGGTAAGCCCATCCATACGCGGCATCATGATGTCGAGAACGATGGCATTGGGTGGAACGGCAGTGGCTTTCTGCAGGGCATCCTCGCCGTCCACCGCAGTCTCGACTTCGAAGCCCTCGAGCTCGAAGTTGACCTTGACAACCGAAAGAATGTCTGGGTCGTCGTCGGCGACCAGTACCCGGTCAGTCATTTTTCCTCAATAGTCCTTCTGAGTTCTTCCACAGCCTTGGCGGGATCGTCCGCGCCAAAAATCGCAGTTCCTGCCACGAAGACATTCGCCCCGGCTTCGGCCGCACGGCCTACGTTGTCGGGAGTAATGCCACCGTCGATTTCAATATCGGTCGCCAGGCCCTGCTTCTCAACAGATTCTCGCAGTTTCTCGACTTTGCCCAACACGTCCGGAATGAAGGCTTGTCCACCAAAGCCGGGCTCCACCGACATCACCAGCACCAGGTCGATGACGTCGAGAAATGGCTCGACTGCTGTAGCAGGTGTTCCTGGATTGAGCACAAGCCCGATATCGAGGTTGTGACCCTTTGCCCGCTCGATTGCGGGCACCGGATCGGGGATGGCTTCGATGTGCATCGTGACCAGGTCCACACCCGCAGCCGAAAGCTCTTCGACGAATGCGTCCGGGTTGGTCGTCATCAGGTGACAATCGAAGTAGAGCTTCGTATGTGGCCTGAGCGCGGCGATAACAGGGATCCCAAAGCTGATGTTGGGGACGAAGTGCCCGTCCATGATGTCGAGATGCAGCCAATCGGCAGACTCCTCGACGCGAGCCACCTCGTCTGCGAGTTTCGCAAAGTCGGCGGCAAGGAGAGACGGCGCGATCTTGGGCCCGGTCATTGCGGCGAGTCTAAAGAGAGCTGCCGCTGGTTCAGGTAACTCCTCTGATCAGCCAGTTGCGCCGCTTTCGGCTCGTAGCCCTCGAAGCCAATCCTCCCCAGTCATGGGCTTCTTACCAGGTGGGTGCAGCGAGTCGATGCGAACGGCACCACCCTCGAGGCCCACGACCGGCCAACCCTGGCGCGCCTCCCACCGGCCGGGCGGCACCTGATCGCTGCTAGGGCGTGCACGGAGGATCTTGTGGGGCCGGCCATCGATGACAAGCCGGGCTCCCGGTGTGGGCGCCAATCCCCGCACGCGAGATACGAAAGACTGCGGGTCCGGATCTGTCCCGAGCTCGCGGTCCTCTTTGGTGAGCTTTGATGCATAAGTGGCTCCTTCGTCACTCTGAGCGACCGGAACCAGCTCCCCTGACACGTACCGTGGCAGATTGACCGCGAGGAGTCGTGAGCCCAGCTTTGCCAGCCTCTCGGTGAGATCGGCGGCGTTCTCGTCCTCACGGATGTCTACGGCTTGTGCCGTCAGCACCGGACCGGTGTCCAGCCCCTCATCGATTCGGATGATGGTGACACCGGTCATCGCGTCACCTGCCATCAGGGCTCGATTGACGGGTGCGGCACCTCTCCATCTGGGTAGCAGCGAGAAATGGAGGTTCAACATGCCCAACCTGGGCAGATCGATCACGTCTTTGGACAGGATGCGGCCGTAAGCGACGACAACGCCGACATCGAAGGTTCCGGCGCCCTGCAACGAACTGAGGAGCTCTTCACCACTCTCCGGCTGCGCCACGGGGATTCCCATGCTGTCTGCCGCCTCCTTGACGGGACTGGGCGCCGGGCGCGAGGAGCGTCCGACCGGACGGTCCGGTTGTGTGACAGCCAGCGCTACCTCGTGCTCCTCACCCAATGCCCGGAGAGTGGGCACGGCAGGGTCGGGAGTGCCCAGGAAGACGATTCGAGTCATTCGTAGCTGGCCAGGCCCAGCGCCTCGTCGCGTAGATCCTTGAGAGCCTTCTTCCGTTCGCGCTTCGGGAGCTCGTCGATGAGCAGTTTCCCATTGAGGTGCCCGATCTCGTGTTGCAGGACCCGTCCGAGCAACTCGTCCCCGGAGTATTCGACCTCGTTGCCTTCGAGGTCGAGCGCTTTGACGCGAGCGAAGGCCGGGCGCACGATCGTCCAGGCATGGCCAGGGACCGAGAGGCACCCCTCCTCGTACTCCCATTCTCCGGAGAGCTCCACGATCTCCGGGTTGATCATCACTCGAGGTCCGAGGTCATCTTGGGCGTCAAACACAGCGATCTGCTTCGCAACGCCGATCTGGTTTGCGGCCAGGCCGACTCCGGGAGCGTCATACATCGTCTCGATCATGTCCGAGACAATCACGCGGATCTTTTCATCGATCTCGACGACGGGCTTCGGTGTCATGCGGAGTACCGGGTCTCCGTATGTGCGGATGGGATAAAGCGCCATCAGCGATGTAGTGGGTCGTCCTTTTTCACCGGGCCAGGGTAGTGGCGCGCTGTCAGAGGTCTATCGGGTCGACATCCACCCGAATTGTCGCGCCGCTGTCGCGGAGCCGTTGCAGACCGCCGCGCAACTCCTGTTTGACGTGCCTCAAGTCGCCCTGCACGAGCCAGCGATGCCTGTCCCGAACCTTCACCGGGCCGAGGGCCATCCCCCCTGCGATGTCTTCGAGGAGAACCGAGACTTCGGCCGGGTCGATGCCCGACGACTCTATCGCCATCATCTCGGTGGAGGGTGGGAAGCCATCGCGGGCGCGTCGCGCCAACACTCCTTCCAGGTACGGGATTGGCTCGCCTCGCTTCAGTGCAGCCAGGAGATTCGTTTCAGGCTCCGACGTTTGCAGAATCGTCCGGTGGCCCCTCTTCCTCGATACCGAGCCCACCAGGCGGGCCAGGATGCGCAGAGCCTCTTCAGACGACCGGTAGTTGTGTCCGCGGATGAGAGCGTCGGGGTCGACGGCGACAGCCAGCGCCAGGCCATGTAGCCCGGCCAGGTCTCGCTCGGTCCCCACCATGATCAGCCGGTCGTCACTGACTTCTCCCACGTTGTCCGAGCCCACCCGGGGCGCGATCTCCTTGACGAGGCGGGACGGAATCGTCCCCATCGACTCGAAGCTCTCGCCGGCGCATTGCAGGCACGGGCCAGTCGGGGCGCCGCACCTCGGGCACGCGGGTTGACGCGCCACATGGGAGCCACATCGCCCACACAGCCGGATAGCCCGGCATGACGTGCAGCGCACCGTTGAATCGGCGGCACGAATGTGGGAGAAGACGAAGCTTCTCTCCCCGCGACCAACCGCCGATCGCAGGGCGGCTAGGGAGCGCTCGGACAGGAAACCCGACCCCGGTGGGTCGTCGCGCCTGTCTACGACCTCGACGAGACCCCATGGCCTTGTCTCCTGGATGACCTCGGCGCCGGCGGCAATCAACTCGACGCTCGGAGTCGGACCGATGAACACCAGCCCGAACCCTTCGATGCGCGACCTTGTCCTCATCAAGTCGCGTATGTGGACTGTGGGAGTCTGGCGATCCTTCATCGCCCTTCGCCCCTCCTCGAGCACAAATCCCAGGGCAAGGTCGCTGATCCGCCAGAAGGCGACCCGTGGGGTGCCTACGACGATCGCAGCTCCTGAGTTCGCCTTCTCCCAGGCTCGTGTCACTTCCGATCCGCTTCCGTCGGGTACGAGGACAACACGCTCTCCGTGAGACCGGCTCAAGATCTCCGCGATCTCCTCGGCCTCCCTCACAGTTGGCACCACGATCAAAGCGCTCCTTGACGATGCGGCAACCGGTATCAGCATCTCCTCCCAGCGAGCGTCTGCCCAATGGGAGACGAAGGCGGACACCGGTCGGCGTCTTCCGGCAACGGCCGCCTCCACCACATCGTGAACCGGGTGTTGCGAGGTGTGGTGTTGCGATCCAGAGGGAGAAGAGAGCTCAGGTCGGGAAGGAAGGGTGGGAGGAGCTGACTTGTCCAGCAGCACGGACAACGGTCCCACGTAGTGGATAGCGGCCCAACGGAGCGACTCGAGGAGCTTGCCGTCAAACACAGGGGCATCGCCCGAGATGGCGAGTATCTCCTTCAGAGAACCCTCGCGATCCTGGTCGACTTCTACCACGTATCCCCGAACTCGGCGTCCTCCGAGGGGGACGCGCACGATTGATCCGATCTCGAGATCGCTCCACAGGTGATCCGGGATGCGGTACCAGAATCCGCCTTCGACCGAGAAGGCCGCGATCGCGGGTACGACTCGAGCTGCGGGCCTGTCAGCTATAGGCCGAGTTCACTCTTGATCGCGTCCACCCTGTCCAGGCTCTCCCAACGGAACTCGGGGCGGCCGAAGTGCCCGTACGCAGCAGTCCGGGCAAAACCCGGTGACCTGAGATCCAACGCTTCGATGATGGCTGACGGCCGGAAGTCGAAGACTTCGGCGACGGCAGCCTCGATACGCTCACGGTTGACCGTCTCGGTGCCAAAGGTCTCAACGTGCGTGGAGAACGGCTCCGGATCACCAATGGCGTACGACAGCTGGATCTCCAGTTTGGCGGCAGCACCTGCCGCGACGAGGTTCTTTGCTGCCCACCTCGCGGCGTACGCGGCCGATCGATCGACTTTGGTGGCGTCCTTGCCCGAGAACGCGCCCCCTCCATGCCGGGCGTAGCCGCCGTAGGTGTCGACGATGATCTTCCTGCCTGTGAGCCCAGTGTCTGCGACGGGCCCGCCGATGGTGAACTGGCCACTGGGGTTGAACACAAACTCAGGAAGCCCGTCAGGAAGCCACTCGTCGGGGATCACGGGTGCTACGACGACGTCGAAAACCTCCTGTCTGATATCGCTGCTGCGCACATCATCGGTGTGGTGGCACGAAATGAGGATCTTCTCGACGGCAACTGGCCGGCCGTCGACGTAGCGCACCCTCACCTGGGTCTTGCCGTCCGGGCGGAGGTACTCGAGCTTGCCCGTGCGCCGAACCTCGGCGAGTCGCTCCGCCATCCTGTGAGCGAGATATATGGGGAGCGGCATGTACTCATCTGCCTCGTTCACTGCAAAACCGAACATCAAGCCCTGATCGCCTGCCCCAGCTTCCCGATCGACTCCCTGGGCGATGTCAGCGCTCTGCTGATTGATGCGATTGAGGACTTCCAGTGTTGAGGGATCGAAGTCGGGATCAAATCCGTCGTAGCCGATGTTTCGAACCGTCTCCCTGACTATTGCCTCAACGTCCGGCCATTCGTCATGGGGCAGGCCACCGATCTCGCCTGCAATCACGGCAAGGTTCTTCGTCACCAATACCTCGCATGCCACCTTGGCGTGAGGGTCGACCGCCAATGTGGCGTCGAGGATGGAGTCGGATATTGCGTCAGCGACCTTGTCCGGGTGACCCTCGGTGACCGATTCCGATGTGAATGACCAGGAGCTCATCGGTGAGAGACCTTACATTCGGCTGTCTACGAGAGCGTCAATCCGATCCCACAACTCGATCGCCACGGCGGATTTGGACATGAGAGGCATCTCCTCGACATCTCCGTCTGAAGCGATGAAAGACACTCGATTGGTGTCCGTGCCGAATCCTGAGCCCTCCTCGAGCACATTGTTGTACACCAGCAGGTCTACTCCCTTTTGGCGTGCCTTCTCAACGGCACGGTCCACTCCCCCGGTTTCGGCGGCAAATCCGACTGTGATTGGTCCGTCGTCACGCGCCACCAGGGACGCGAGGATGTCGGGGGTCTTGACGAGCTCGATCGATTCGAGCCCCTCAGACCTGGCCAATTTCTCCGAAGCGCGGTCGGCGGGCTTGAAATCTGCAACCGCCGCCGCCAACACGGCGATGTGGGGCTCGACGCCGTCAACGGCCGCTTTCATCTCGTCGGCGGTCTCCACCGAAAGCACCTTTATACCGCCTGACACGGGGAGATCCGATGTTGTGACGAGTGTCACCTCGTAGCCCCGACGCGCCCCCTCCTCGGCGATAGCGTGACCCATCTTGCCCGACGACCTGTTGCCGAGATAACGAACCGGGTCGACAGGCTCTCTGGTGCCTCCCGCGGTCACCAGGACCGATAGGCCACGGGCGGATGGTTCGAGGATCGCACGAGCTGCGCTGAGGATCTCCTCGGGCTCGGCCACTCGGCCCACTCCGACGTCGCCTCCGGCCAGCTCTCCCTCATTGGGTCCCACGAAGCGGTAGCCGTCAGACCTGAGTATGTCGATGTTTCTCTTCGTCGCTTTGTTCTCCCACATCTCCGTGTGCATGGCCGGAGCGATCAAGACCGGAGCCTCTGTGGCCAGCAGGGTGGCCGATATCAAGTCTTCTGACAGGCCGTTTGCGGCTCTGGCGATTGTCGCAGCGGTAGCAGGGGCAACGATGATGAGCTCTGCCCAACGGGCGAGCATCGTGTGCGGCGAGACATCGTCGGCACCAAAGAGATCTTGGTATGGAGGTTCCCCGATGATGGCTGCGAATGTCTGAGGCCCGATGAACTCGGCCGCCGACTTGGACATTGCCACACGGACTTGAGCGCCGGACTCGACCAGCCTGCGGGCAAGGAACGCCGTCTTGTACGCGGCAATGCCTCCAGTAACGGCGAGCACGACCCGCCGCCGGTCGAGCATCAGGACTCGACAGTCTCCACTGCCACCTTGCCTTCGGCGATCTCCTCCATCGCGATGGTCAGAGGCTTGCGGGAGAGAGAATGGACCTGGGGCGGGACGAAGTTGCCGTATCCGTCACCCAGCTGGTGGAAGTAGGCGTTGATCTGACGCGCCCTTCGCGCCGACACGACCACCGTTGCGAATCGGTTGCCGATCTGGTCGATGACTTCTTCAATCTTCATTGTGTCCTTCGGGAGAGGTGGATGGGTGACAGGTTACCTCAAGACTCGTCGGTAATCAGCCTCAGGACCTCGTCCACCGCTTTGGTGAAGGAGTCGTTCACCACGATGTGATCGAAGAGATCTTCCGCAATGGCCATCTGCTCCGAAGCAATCTCGAGGCGGTCCTCGATGTCTTCATCGCTGGTGTCGCCGCGATTGCGCAACCGCCTCTCCAGCTCTTCCATCGATGGCGGAGATATGAAGACCATGATCGAGTCAGGCCGGTTGTCCTTGACCTGACGCGCTCCTTTGATCTCGATGTCCAGCAAGACGTCTCGCCCGATCTCATTTGCGGCGGCAATGGGTTTCGCCGGGGTCCCGTAAAGGTGGTTGTTGTACTCGGCCCACTCGAGGAGCTCACCGTCTTCGATCATCTGCTCGAAGTCGTGACGGCTGACGAAGTTGTAGTGGGTCCCGTTCACTTCACCCGGCCGGGGAAGTCGCGTGGTCGCCGATATGGAGAAATCAATATCGGCCAGATCGAGCACTTCTGTGATGATGCTCGATTTGCCAGACCCCGAGGGCCCGGATATGACGAACAGGCGACCCGCTTCGGTCAACTCAGCTCTTTGAGCAAAGCCTCTCTTTGCCGATCACCGAGCCCGCGCAGGCGGCGGTTGTCCGCGATTCCCACTGACTCCATGAGACGCATCGCCTTGTCCTTTCCCCTCCCGGGCATGGCTGCGATCAGGCGCTCCACTTTGATTCCGCCGATGATCTCGTCGTTCTCCGCCCTCGCGAACAGTTCCGAGATGCTCATCGACCCCGTCTTGAGGAGCTCCTTGACCTCGGCCCTGACCCTCCGGGCTTCGGCCGCCTTCTTCAGGGCTGCCTGTCGTTGCTCTGGTGTGAGTTTCGGTGGGTTGGGCAAGATATCACTCCCTTTTCGTATGCTGACGATAGCCACGCCACCTCATCCCATGCCGTCCATTCCCGAATCACTTAACTGGTTCTTGATGCTTTGTGCGGCCCCTGCCGGGTCGGAATGCCTCGTGATTGGCCTGCCCACAACCAGGTAGTCGGAACCCGCAGCGACAGCCTCCTCAACCGTTGATGTGCGCTTCTGGTCGTCGGAGACCCCCTCTTTCCCAGTTCGGATGCCGGGTGTGAAGGCAATCAGGCCGGGGGCGGTTGACTTTGCGGTGGCAACCTCGGATACGGCGCAAACCACACCTTCGACACCGCTCGACGCGCTGAGAGCGACCAGACGGCTCACCTGGTCGCCGACCTCACCCATCATCCCGATGGCCGCCAGGTCGTCATCGCCGAGGCTGGTCAGCACACTCACCGCCAGGACTCCGGCACTTCCTTCAGAGCCTTCGTTGAGCCCGGCCACCGCCGCCTCGAGCATTTGCCGTCCTCCCGAGGCATGAACCGTGACCCAGCGAGCCCCGCGACGCCCCAATTGGCGAGCGCCTGCCTCGACAGTCGCGGGTATGTCGTGGAGCTTGGCATCGGCGAACACCGGGAGCCCAAGCCCTGCGACCCGCTCCACCGGGGCGGCGTCAGGCCCGAAGAGGAGCTCATGGCCTACCTTGAACCCGTCCACATGGTCCCTCACCCCGCGTGCGATAGCCATCGCCTGGTCGACGTCGGGGAAGTCGAGGGCAACGATCAAGCCCGTGGTCACAAAGCAGCCCTCACAACCTGACCGACGGTGTCGTATCCCAGGTCGGCCATCAGCTGACTCATCTCTCGAAGGATCCTCCTCCCTGCCTTCGGCTCTGCGAAATGAACAGTGCCCAAGCCCACGGCCGATGCGCCCGCCATCAGTTCCTCGACGACATCGCCTCCGGTCCTGACTCCCCCGCATCCGACGATTGGCACGGTCGGCAATGCACTCGCCACTTCGTACACACAGCGAAGGGAGATGGGTTTGAGGCCCGGGCCGCTGTACCCGCCAATCCCGCCGGACAACTTGGGAGTGTGGTTGTTCACGTCGAGCTCGAGCCCAGGGATCGTGTTCGTGAGGGTGAGGAAGTCGGCACCCGCGTCGACGCATGCACGGGCCACGGCAACCACATCCTCCGATGCCGGCGAGAGTTTCGCCCCTACGGGCAGGGAGACTGAGGCGGTGACGGCTTCGACCACGCGCGCAGAGAGTGAAGGCTGCAGAGCGAAGATGCTGCCATCCTCGAGGTTGGGACATGAGAGGTTGACTTCGACGGCGTCGACCCCTGCAGCCTCTTCACCCTCCGCCACGATGCGAAACTCCTCGGGAGACTCCCCTACCGCCGACCCCCAGATGGGCACGCCGAGCTCACCGATGCGGGGTGACATGTCTTCTTGCCAGACTCGGATGCCCGGATTCTGTATCCCGATCCCGTTGAGCATCCCGACAGAAGTAGGGGCGAGCCGAGGCGCGGGCTTGCCCTTCCAAGGCTCGCCGGATACGGACTTCGCAACCGCCGCCCCATACGCCGAGACATCGGCAACTGTCGCCCACTCCCAAACCGATCCCACTGTTCCCGAAGCCGCTATCAGCGGCGTGCGCAGATGGATGGGGCCAAGAGCCGTAGAAGTCGCTATTGGTGCCATTCCTGGAGGCTTCGCGGCCGGTTGATCGCACCGGGCCCGGCACGCAAGCTGCGGGCAACGGCTAGCCCACCGCGGACGGTGGTCACGCAGGGAACCTGATGCCCTCGGGCTGCCTGACGGATGGTGCGGCCGTCCGTCCGGGCTCTTCCTCCACGAGGTGTGTTGATCACAAGCTGGATCTCGCCGTTGTCGAGCCTTTGGGCCACGTCGTCGGGACCCTCGCCGATCTTCGGGACCACCTCAGCGGGGATGGCATGATGCTCGAGATAGCGTGCTGTCCCGGGCGTCGCGACCAGTTCGAATCCGAGCATGTAGAAGGCCTGAGCCACCGCGAGGCCGGTGGGCTTGTCCCGGTCGGCAAAGGAGACGAAAACCTTGCCCCGGTCAGGCAGAATGCGACCGCCCCCGAGTAGGGCCTTCGCATATGCCGTGCCCACGTCCGATCCGATGCCCATGACTTCTCCTGTCGCTTTCATCTCCGGACCGAGAACGGAGTCCTCCTCGGGGAAGCGATCCCAGGGCAGCACTGCGTTCTTCACGGCGACGAATGGCGTGCGCGTCTCCTCGGGCACGAGCCCCTCCTGGCGCAGCTCCTCGATGGTTGCGCCCATCATCACCAGAGTCGCGACGCGAGCGAGTAGCACCCCGGTCGATTTCGAGATGAAAGGCACGGTCCGGCTCCCGCGAGGGTTGGCCTCGATAACGAAGACCTCGTCCCCCTTGACCGCGAACTGGATATTGATGAGGCCGCGCACCGAGAGCTCAGCCGCCAGTTCTCTCGTTGCTCTGACGATTTCCTTGTGGGCTTCTTCGGACAGCGTCGGTGGTGGCGTGACACAGGCGGAGTCGCCCGAGTGAATGCCTGCCTCCTCGACATGTTCCATCACACCGCCGAGTAGCAACTCAGAGCCGTCGAACACGGCATCGACGTCCACCTCGACGGCGGATTCCAGGAATCGATCGATCAGGATGGGTGCTCCCACGAGCTCGGGGTCGGCGTCGCCGTATATCTCGCGGGCGTAATCGCCGAGCTCCTCCACCGAGTAGACAACCCGCATCTTCCGACCGCCAAGGACGAAAGACGGTCGAACAACCACCGGCAGGCCCACCTGGTCGACGACATCGAGCGCCTCGGCCGCCGACCGCGCGGTCCCGCCGGCCGGCTGCCTCAGGCCAAGGCTGCTGCATATCTCCCCGAACTTCTCGCGGTCCTCGGCGAGCGCAATTGCATGGGGAGATGTGCCGGCGATCTTCACACCGGCCTGCTCCAGCGCGTCGGCAAGGTTGAGAGGCGTTTGTCCTCCGAGCTGCACGATCACGGCCTCAGGCTGTTCTGCATCAATGACGTCCAATACGTCTTCGACTGTGAGAGGCTCGAA
>QQVI01000171.1 GCA_003388545.1 Actinomycetota bacterium | reverse complement strand
GGTGGGCTCCTCGAAAGCGATGTTCAAGTGCACCGGTCCAGGGGCGCCAGGACCCCCTAGCGCAAGCGAGAACGCTCTGGAGACGGCGGAACGCCAGATCTGGTTGCCTCCAGGGTCCTGGTCTCCCGGCCCGATGAAGAGCTGGCCTCGCGAGTACGGGGTGAATATCGAGCGCTGGTCCATGGTCTGATTGGTCCTGCGCCTCACCATCTCTTCCGGGCGATCGGCCGTGAGAAGTAACAACGGCATTGCAGCTCGATCTGCCTCAACGACTGCCGGCATGAGATTGGCGACCGCGCTCCCTGACGTTGTGACAACAACTCCAGGTCGGCCGGTCGCCGCTGCATGCCCGAGAGCCCGGAAAGCCGCCGACCTCTCATCGATGTGCACCGAGAGGTCGACGCCGGCGTCATTGAGGGCGAGGACGAGGGCCGTGGATCGAGACCCGGGCGCGATGACCGCACCATCCAAGCCATGCCTGGTCATCTCGTCGACGATGGTCCGCGCCATTGCGGTGCTTGGATTCGGATGGCTCATGTCAGCACTTCGGCTGCTGCTCTGACCTTTCGCAGCATTTCTGCCGCTCGTGCCCTTTCGGGTCTCCACCTCTTCAGGAGAACGGGATCCGGCTCGACTCTCTTCACCTCCACGAAGCCGTCGAATCCAACTCTCGGCTCCAAAGTCGGGTCGCCTTCCAACAACGCGACGGTGCCCAGGCCGCATGCGAAGGGGAGGTCGCGAAGAAGGGAAGCCGCAAGCAGCCCGGAATACATGCCCACCGATGTCTCGAGCGCCGAGGAAATGACCACCGGCAGGTGGACGCGCCCGGCGAAGTCGAGGACACGCGACACGCCACCCATCGGCTGGACCTTGACGACAAGGACATCGGCAGCTCCCGACTCCACGACACGAAGCGGGTCGGGGCTCAGCCTGACCAGCTCATCGGCGGCGAGCCTGATTCCCGTCCTCCGGCGGAGCTCGATCATCTCCTCGATCGTGGCCACGGGCTGTTCCACGTATTCGAATTCGAACCGGGACAGGCTCGTAAGACGTTCGGTGGCCTCCTCCAATGACCAACGAGCGTTCACATCGATCCTTATTTTCCCGTCGGGCCCCAGTGCTTCAGCCACAGCGTCGAGCCTCTCCTCGTCCGCTCCTTCCGGCAGGCCGGGGTCACCGACCTTCACCTTGGCTGTATTCGCACCTGACTCCTTGACCAGCGCGGCCGCTACCTCCGCAGAAACTGACGGAACCGTGGCGTTCACCGGGATCCGGTGCCTACCCGGCTCAGGCAGCTCTGAGCACGCCGCTTCTAGGGCTGAAGCAAGCCAGCGCGTCGTGACTTCGGCGGGATAGTCGGGGAACGGCGAGAACTCACCCCACCCGGTGGGCCCGCGAACCAGCACGGCTTCCCGGTGATCCACCCTTCTGAACCGATGACGCATCGGAATGCGAACGGGATAGAGCTCGATTGCTTCGAGCAGTCGGCTCATTCGGCCTGCTCCGCCCGTATGAAGTCGATCAACCTGGCCAGCTGGTCGTTGTTCAGAGACGATTGAAACGAAGGCATTCGCCCTCTTCCGTTGAGAATGGTCACTTCGAGAAACTCATCCGGCTGCTCAACCGAGTTCGACCCTGGTCCCAGAGGGGGTCCGATCCCTCCGCCCAGGTCGTCTCCATGACAGTTGGAACACAGCTGGAGATAGATCTCCTCACCGGTTGCTCCCTCGGGCGGTCTGCCCGTGCAGCCGGCCATGGCGAGGAGGGTGAGGACAAGAAACATCGATTGCCACCTCATACTCACCCGTTGCGGTCCTCGATGTGCTTGCCCACCTCGCGAACCTGTTGGGAACGCTGGCGAGGGATCACGAGCACGCCATCTGCCGTTTCGATGACCACGAGGTCTTCCACGCCCACCACCGCCACCGGTCTAGTGCTGGCGTGGATCAACGAGTTCCGAGCGTCCAAGACGTACGCCTCGCCTTCCAGGACGTTCCCCTCTGAATCATGCGCGGAGCTCTCCCACACTGCCTGCCACGAGCCGATGTCACTCCATCCGGCATCGAGCGGTACCACAGTCCCCAGGGACGTCTTCTCCATGACCGCATGATCGAAGGAGATCGAAGGAGCGGCGAGAAACCTGTCAGTCAACTCGCTCCCTCGATCCGGCATGGCACCTCGAACGGCTTCGACGAGGTTTGGCGTCGAACGGGCCTCAGAGAGGATCACCTCGGCACGTGCGACGAACATCCCCGAATTCCACAGGTAGCCCTCACCCAGCATCTGGACCGCGGTGTCGATGTCGGGTTTCTCGACGAACTCTTCGATCACAAAGCCACCGTCGGCATCGTCTCCGGGCTTGATCCACCCGTACCCGACTTCGGGTCGGTCGGGCACACAACCGAAAGTGACTATGCGGCCGGCATTTGCAAGATCTATGGCTGTCTCTGCGGCCCGGAGGAAGGCGCTCACGTCACGGATGAGGTGGTCGGAGGGAAGGATCACCATGATGTCGTCCGGGTCGGCAGTCAGCGCTGCCGCGACGATGGCAGGAGCGGTGTTTCGGGGGCCGGGCTCGACGAGAACCGTGGCCTCGCGGTCGTCCAGCGACTCAGAGACCAAAGGAACGTGGGTCGATCCGGTCACCACGATGACACCAGACTCCCCGGGCAAAGCCCGGGCCCGCTTCACGGTTGCATCGAACAGGCTGACGTCATCCACCAGCTGGAGGAATTGCTTCGGTCGGCTGCGGACGGACAGTGGCCAGAGCCTCGTTCCGGATCCGCCCGAGAGCACGACGGGGCGCACGCGAGTCACGGGGATACGGTACTAACGGTTGTGTCGGAAACGCCTATTCGCTCAGGCCGATTGAGATGTGACCGCACTCGGCGCAGATCTGGCGCTTGATACCGATACCACCCGGGGCCTCCACATACTCGTGTCGATGATCGTCCTTGGTGCTGCGAACGAAAGCCGACCGCACCGCGCCGATTATCCCGCCTCTCGCCGGCGCCGTCATCGCCGGTTCGGCTGAAGGGACCGGCTCGTCCTCTTCGACCGGCGGCTCGCCTTCCTCGGCGTCCTCGAAAGCACCCAAATCAACCACGTACTCGCGGTCGTCGTCACTGGGCTGGCCTTTCGCGCTCTCTGGAGCAGGGATCTCGGGATCATCGGGCTCGATTGGCGGCTCCGCGCCCTGGCGCGCCGCAGGAGCCTCCGCTTGTGTCTCCTCCGGGGGCGCCATCCACGGGACGTGCTCGGCTGGTCGATCCGTGTCCACCGGCTCCGAAGGCGCCGCTCTCGGATCGGGCTCCGGCGCTGGGCTTGGACGATCGGCCTGTGGCTCGCGGGGTGGGCTCGGAGTCTCATCGCGAACAGGAGCGTCATCCTCTGATGCGGGTGATTCCTCGCCACTGACATCCGGCTCGGGTGCGAATCGGGCTGGTTCTTCTGGGGTGGACTCTTCGTGGATTGATTCCCGGCGCGCCGACGGCTCGCCGCCCTCGGTCTCGCCCTCAGGAGGCCTGGTCTCCTTGGCCCAAGGGACGGAGTCCTTGTAGATCGAATCCGACGCCGGAGGCTCTGAAGCCGGGCTGGCCTCGGGCTCGGCAAAGACGGAGTCCGGTGTGTCGGGTGCCTTGGGAACGGGATCCGCTTCGATTTTCTCATCGGCCCGCCCCGGTGACTCCGCGGCATCGCGCGTGAACCCGGCTTGACGCGTGGGAGGCGGGGTCGGTTCGGCGGGACGATATGCAGACGACCTGCGCCGCTCCCTGGCCTCCGGGGTCTCGACCTGGGGCTTGTGCGCGTGAGGTTTCGACCCAGCATCGCCCGAGGTAGTCGGCAGTGCGGTCAAGGGATGCCCGGCGATGGCCTCTTCGATCGCTTCGCGGAGATCATTGATACGGCTCGGCTTCGTGCCTTTTCTGGAGCGGCTGTTGGCGATCGCTCGCACCGGGAATCGCTTCGACCTGTGTGTGGCCCAAACCTTCGCCATCTTGTCGACTCCGGAGTAGGCGAATTCCGTGGGCTGATCTGCGATGAATGTGACCTCTTCGGGCCCGAGCCGAAGGGAGAATGCGCTGGAGATGAGTCGTTCGGCGCGCACATCGACGAGCGACCAGCGCCCGAGGCTCTCGCCGGCGACGAAGAGCTCGGTCTGTTTGTCCTCGACAAGAACCTCGGCGGGGAGCCCCGGATAATCCAGGTCGGGGATCTTGACTTGTCCTGTGAATCTCAACCTGACGTACCCTTCGCCAGCCGCCCCCCAACGGTGGATTCCCAGGTTATTACCTTCCCACCGTTCCCTTGAAAGTCAAGCGGAATCAGGCGTATTCCTCCAATGGCGGGCAGGCGCAAATGAGATTGCGATCGCCTCCCGGGCCGTCGACTCTTCCAACCGGGGGCCAGTACTTGTCTCGGGCCAGCCCTGAGATCGGATAGACCGCTGTCCGGCGGCTGTAGGGGTGCTCCCAGGGCTCCGCGACGAGGTCTTCTGCCGTGTGGGGAGCGTTCCCGAGCGGATTGTCCTCCTGGGGCCATTCCCCGGAGGCAACGCGATCGGCCTCCGCCCTGATCGAGATCATTGCATCGCAAAATCGGTCTAGTTCCTCCAGGCTCTCAGATTCGGTTGGCTCGACCATCAGCGTTCCAACCACCGGGAAGGCCAAGGTCGGAGCGTGGAAACCGTAGTCGGCCAAACGCTTGGCCACGTCTTCTGCTGTGACTCCAGACGCCTTGGTCATGGGTCTGAGATCGAGGATGCACTCGTGTGCCACCCGGCCGCCGCTTCCTTTGTAGAGGACGGGGTAGTGATCCTGGAGACGGCTGGCCACGTAGTTGGCGGAGAGAATGGCGACCTTGGTGGCATGTCTCAGACCCTCCTCCCCCATCAGTCGCACGTAGGCATACGGGATCGGGAGGATTCCAGCTGATCCGAAAGGGGCACCAGAGATCGGGCCGATCCCCGAGACCGGTCCGGCCTCGTCCAGCAACGGGTGGTTGGGCAGGTAGGGAGCAAGGTGCTCCCTGACCCCCACCGGGCCGACGCCGGGACCGCCACCACCATGCGGGATCGTGAATGTCTTGTGCAGGTTGAGGTGGCTGACGTCGGCACCGAACGTCGCAGGCCGGGCGAGACCGACGAGAGCGTTGAGGTTGGCTCCATCCACGTACACCTGGCCGCCGTGATCGTGGACGATCTCGCATAGCCTCCGAATGCCCTCCTCGAATACACCATGCGTCGATGGATAGGTGACCATCGCACAGGCGAGGCTCGAAGCATTCTGGGACGCCTTCTGCTCGAGGTCGCCCAAATCGACGTTGCCCTGATCATCCGTCTTGACCACCACGACCTTCATCCCGGCCATCACAGCTGACGCAGCGTTGGTGCCGTGTGCAGAAGCAGGAATCAGGCAGATGTTGCGCTCCGGCTCGCCACGATCACGGTGATATGCAGAGATGGCCAGAAGGCCGGCAAGCTCGCCCTGGGAGCCGGCATTCGGCTGGATCGAGACTCTTGTGTATCCGGTCGCCTCCGCCAGGTACGCCTCGAGCTCGGCGATCAGCTCGAGATATCCCGACGCCTGGTCGACCGGCGCATATGGGTGAATCCCGGAGAACTCGGGCCACGTGATCGGGATCATCTCGGTGGTGGCGTTGAGCTTCATCGTGCAAGACCCAAGAGGGATCATCGAACGGTCGAGGGCGAGATCCCGGTCGGCTAGACGACGGAGGTATCGAAGCATTTCGTGTTCGGTGCGATGCTCTGTGAACACAGGATGCGTCATGAAGTCGCTCGTTCTCTCCAGACCATCGGGAATGCCCAAAGGCGAGCTTTCACTCACATCGATCCCGAGTCCCGCTGCCAGTGCTTCTAGCGTCGAGTCGTCGGACTTCTCGTCGAAGGCGATCCGTATGACGTCGTCGTCAACGACGCCGATGTTGAGACCTTCGGCGAGCACGGCGGCTCTGGCCGCTTTCGCCTTGCCCGGCATTCGCACGGAGATCGTGTCGAACCAGCCATCGGAAAGCACATCGAAACCCGCTTCCCTCAGCGAGGCCGCCATGACGGAGGCAAGGCGGTGGGCTTCTTTGGCGATCTCCTTCAAACCCTCCGGTCCGTGCCAGCAGGCGTACATGCCCGCCATCACTGCAAGTAGCACCTGGGCGGTGCACACGTTGGAAGTCGCCTTCTCCCGCCTGATGTGCTGTTCTCGTGTTTGCAGCGCAAGGCGGTAGGCCATGCGACCCGCCGGATCTTTCGACACGCCAACCAGACGACCGGGGAGGCTGCGCACATGGTCCTCCCGCGTAGCGATGAACCCGGCATGAGGGCCTCCATAGCCGAGCGGCACACCGAACCTCTGCGCGGACCCAACCGCGATGTCGGCACCCCATTCCCCTGGCGGTCTGAGCAACGTGAGAGCCAGCAAGTCGGTTGCAACGGCAACGGCCGCCCCGGCTTCGCGAAACCGTCGGGCCACCTCGGAATGATCGACAACGGCTCCGGAGGAGCCTGGGTATTGGAGGAGTACGCCGAATGCCACTTTCGGATCGGCGCTCTCATCGAGCATCCGGACATCGACGCCGGCCGCGCGAGCTCGAGTCTTCACGACTTCGATCGTGGGCACATGACAGTCGGGATCGATGTAGAAGACCTCCCGTTCTTCGCGCACTATCCGGCGGCACATGGCCATCGCCTCTGCAGCCGCGGTGGGCTCGTCGAGAAGCGAAGAGTTCGCCACGTCGAGACCGGTCAGATCCGAGACCATCGTCTGAAAGTTGAGCAACGCCTCGAGTCTTCCCTGTGAGATCTCGGGCTGATAAGGCGTGTAGGCGGTATACCAGGCAGGGTTCTCCAGGATGTTGCGCTGGATCACCGGAGGGACGATGGTGTCGTGATAGCCGAGGCCTATCAGAGACGGCACGACCTGATTCTTCGCCGCAAGCGACTTCAGTCGCTCCACCACCTCGATCTCTGTCATCGCCGTCGGCAGCTCGAGCTGCTCGTCTCGGATGCCGGGAGGAACTGTCTGGTCGATCAGCTCGTCCAGGGAGGCTGCTTCGACGACCTTGAGCATTCGCTCTATGTCATCGGGGGCTGGTCCTATGTGTCGTGTGGCGAAGGTCTCGTTTGGGTTGGGCATTCCGGGTTTCCTCGACTCGTTGCCCTCCCGCTGTCGGACACACCTTCAGCGTTGCCTCGTCCGGACGGTCCGCAGGCCTGAGAGTTTGTGGAGGTCATTGCCCCTTCGGCGTCCCGTGGGACTCTCCCGTCCGGCTTCTACAGCAATCCCATCTTACGCAGCTCCGGGAGCTCAGCCTGAATTGGAAGGCGGGAGGCTGATGACCGCTACTGGGAGCTGGGCGTTCTCGAGGATGTACGAGACTCTATGGCCATAGAAGGGGCGATCGGTCAGGGCACGCGTGCTGGTACCCAGAACAAGAAGATCAAAAGCGCCCGAGTTGGCAAAAGCGACGATTTCCTCTTCGGCATTGGGGGCAACGCGCACGCCGGTCTCGACCACCACGCCGAGGCGCTCCCCGAATGCGGCAGCGGTGCTCACCATCTCCTGGCCGGCACGGAGGGAGTCGTCGATCGCTGCGGACCGGAGCATCATCCCCTGTCCCTCAGGCCGATTCACGACGTGCAAGGCGAATGTGTTCGACCCCGAGGCCTTGGCAATCGAGTAGGCAAGCTCTTCAGCCGCCCTGGTAGAACGGGTCGCTGTTACGGGGACCAGCACCCGCTGCGGCAAGTCGGTGGAGCCCTCGAGCGACTTCGGGAAACGGACCACGATCGTCGGTGTGTCTATGCGGCCGAGAACTCGATCGATGATCGAATTGAATATCGAATCGCCGGCTTCCGTTGCTCCCATGACCACGAGGTCGTAGCCGAGCGCAGCCTCCTTCGCGATCGCGGAGGCAGGATCTCGCGCAATCCGCCGGACCTTGCGCGCATCGGGGATTATGTCGAGAACTGCGGTCGGATTGCCAGGTTGTCCGTCCACCTCGCGCATGAGCCGCCTGAATAGACCGCCCGGCGCCGCGTCGACCACCAGGACCGAAACATCCGCATCGGGGAACACCCCGGCGACCAATCGTGCGGCATACGCGATGTTCGGACCACCTCGCGTCGGGATGAGAATGCGCTTCGACCCGAGGATCTCAGATGCATCCTTCAGCTCTTCTGCCTCCAGGCGTTGCGCCTCCTCTGCTGGAACCTCCCATCCGGATACCACCCAACGGAGGAGCTGGGGAGAGACGACCGATGTCACGATCGCTGCCAGCACCATGACCGTGTAACCGGTCTCCGAGACAACCTGGAGATTCAGTCCGACAATGGCAACGACGATCCCCATCGCGCCCAGGGCCGATAGCCCTGACCCAAGGGCGAGAGCCTCGCGGCCTCGCATCTTCCCGAACCATCCCCCGACAAAGGTGCCCACGATCTTGGCCACGATGGCCAGGATGATGAGCCCGACAGTCCACCACACGGCCTCCGAGGTGTTGAGCAAGCCGATGTCGACGCGAAGGCCAGAGAATGCGAAGAAGATCGGTGCGAAGAAGGCCGCTGTGACGGTCTCCAGGACGTGTCGGACCTGTGGCACTTGATGCCTGAGTCCGGCGACGACGATTCCCATGATGAAGGCGCCCAATATCGCCTCGAGTCGCAGCGCCTGGGTGACGACTCCCCCAAGGAGGGCGGCCGCGAGTGTTATCGACAGGGCCGCCGTGATCGATGACCCTTTGGCCATGACAAAGCGGAACAGACGGTCCAGGACCCAACGTGCGAGTGTCCAGGCGAGGAGGACGAAAATCGTCAGCCCGACGAAGGAGCGGACCAATAGGTCGGGCTGAAAGCCATCGAGAGCGATCCCCGAAAGGGCGGCAAGGATCAACCAGCCCACCGAGTCCATGGTCATTCCCGCAGCAAGCGTGATCTGGCCAAAGTTCCGACGCAGGAAACCCAGGTCTTGCAGGATCTTCGCCACAACCGGCAAAGCCGTGACGGATAGCGCAAGTGCGAAGAACCCGGAGAAGACCGCCCTTTCGACGCCGGCACCGTCGAGTCCGACGCCTACGAAGGAATCGGGCGTCGCAAACCCGAGCGCAACGAACAATCCAAGTGGGATGAGGAGCGCCCCGGCGGCAACCGAAAGCGCTGCGCCGCGATACCTGGCGATGATGCCCAGATCGGTCTCGAACCCGATGACAACGAGGAGCATGATCACCCCGAGCCAGGCCAGCCCGAACATCACCGACCTCACGGTCGCCTCTCCGAACACCCATTCGAAGGTCTCCGGGGCAATCCTCCCGAACACTGTGGGCCCGAGAAGGACTCCGGCCAACAACTCGCCAACCACCGGAGGCTGCCCGATGATCTTCATCACCCATCCCATCACACGAGCCACGGCGACCAGAAGGAAGAGCTGGACGAGGAAGACGAGGACCTCGTGCTCGCTCAGCGGCGCAGCGAACGCGCCGCCGGTCTCGGCAGTTGCTAGGAACACCGCAGGCAAGTTAGCGGAACCCGCCAATACGGCCCGGGCAACGACGGGAACAGCCGACGTGAACCGACATCAAACGTTGAACCGGAACTCGACGACATCTTGGGGCTGCATCACGTAGCTCTTTCCCTCGGTCCGAATCTTGCCCCTGGATCGAGCCGCCGCCCAGGATCCGGCCTCGATGAGGACCGGATAGTCCACAACCTCAGCAGCGATGAAGCCCTTTTGAAAGTCGGTATGGATCACGCCGGCCGCCTCTGGCGCGGTGGCGCCCTTCCGTATGGTCCACGCCCTGACCTCCTTGTCACCGCCGGTCAGGAAGCTCTGTAGCCCAAGTGTCGAGTAAGCGGCACGAATGACCGCATGCAAACCGGGCTCGGACTGCCCGATCGACTCGAGAACCTCGCGCTTCTCATCCTCGGCGAGCTCGACCATCTCGGCCTCGATTTGGGCATCTAGAAATAGAGCCTCCGATGGAGCGACCATCTTCTCCAAGACGGCACGCCGTTCGGTGTCGGCCAGCAGCCTCTCATCCGAGTTGAACACGTAGATCACCGGTTTTGCGGTCAATAGGTGAAGATCAGCGAAGAGGGTTTGGCGGGCCATGAGCTCAGGATGCGCCGACACCAAACCGCCCGCTCCCACGACATCACGCAGCTCCCGCAGTAGCTCAACCCTCGGCAGCAGGGAGCGATCGATCGTCGACTCTTTCTCCAACCTGGGAAGACGGTTCTCGATGGTCTGGAGGTCGGCGATGGCCAGCTCGGTCTCGATCGTCTCGATGTCGCGTTCGGGATCGGACTCGCCCTGGACATGAACGACGTTGCCGGATTCGAAGGCGCGCACCACATGGCAAATCGCACTCACGTCGCGAATATTGGCGAGGAACTGGTTACCCAAGCCCTCGCCTTCGCTAGCACCCTTCACGAGGCCGGCAATGTCGACGAAGCGAACAGCTGCAGGAACGATCCGATCTGTGCCGAACAACACGGCCAGCTTTTCCAGCCGATCGTCCGGTATGGGAACCACACCTGTGTTGGGCTCGATCGTGGCGAATGGGTAATTGGCAGCCAGGATCCCGGCATTGGTCAATGCGTTGAACAATGTCGATTTACCGACATTGGGGAGCCCGACGATGCCTATCGAAAGGCTCATCTGATGCCAGGTTAGCGATGGCCACTCGTTTTCCAGCCACTAGCGTTTCGCCATGCAGAAGATTGCGGTCATCGGAGCCGGGTCGTGGGGAACCACCGCCGCTTGGCTCGCTTCGGCGAACGCAGAAGTGCGGCTCTGGGCTCGAGGAGAGCAAACCGCAAAGAAGATCCAGGAGACTCGGGTCAACGACGCCTATCTGCCCGGAGTGCAGCTACCGGACACCGTCACCGCGACATCAGACCTCAACGAGGCAGCCTCTTCTGTAGACCTGATAGCGGTTGCCGTGCCCTCGCACGGGTTCCGCTCTGTCTTCACCGACATTGCGCCACTGGCATCACCCCGCACACCTGTCATCTCACTCACCAAGGGGATCGAGCAGGGAAGCCTCCTCAGGATGACCGAGATCATCGCCCAGGTCGCATCGGACATAGATCCAAGGCGCATCGGTGTGATGACCGGGCCGAATCTTGCGACGGAGATCGCAAACTCCCAGCCCACGGCCACGGTGGTCGCCATGAAAGACCGGGACACGGCCGAGGAGATTCAGGAGGTCTTCATGGCCCCCCTCTTTCGCGTCTACACCAACGACGATGTCGTCGGTTGCGAGCTAGGCGGAGCGCTGAAGAATGTGATGGCTATCGCGGCAGGCATGTCGGACGGCCTCGGCTTCGGGGACAACACGAGCGCCACTCTCATCACACGCGCCCTCGCCGAGCTGACCCGTCTTGGGACGAGGCTCGGTGGGCGTCCCGGGACATTTGCCGGTCTCGCCGGCATGGGGGACCTGATTGCGACATGTGTATCCGACAAGAGCCGCAACCATCGCGTGGGACATGCCCTCGCCGGCGGCAAGTCACTCGAGGAAGTGACCCAGGAGATGAACATGGTCGCCGAAGGAGTCAAGACAACCCGCGCAGTTCTCGACCTGGCAGAGAAGTACGACGTCGACATGCCCATTGCAGACCATGTCGGCAAGGTCCTCTATGAGGGTTTGAGCCCGGAGGAGGCGATGCTCCGGCTGATGACCAGGGAAGCCAAGGCCGAGGCCTGATGGCGGCCGAACCGACCCGGATCAGGCGTTTACCAGAGCGCGGAACCACCGACCGAGCGACTATCGATGCGATCCTGGACGAGG
>QQVI01000146.1 GCA_003388545.1 Actinomycetota bacterium | reverse complement strand
GCTCACTCCGCGGCCTCCCGCATAAGGGCCGCAACCTCGACGTTGTCCAGCACCCTCGAGTCCCCGGCCTTCAGAGAGGGATCGGCAATGGGCCCGATCGCCGTCCGCACCAGTCGTATGGTCTCGTAGCCGATCGCCTCCAACATGCGCCTCACTTCTCGATTTCTGCCCTCGACCATGATCACTTCCAACTGAGACCTGCCTCTGCTGGTACCCAGTTTCCGAACGCGCAAAGCGCGCGCGGGGCCGTCATCGAGCTCCACACCCCTCTCCAATCGCTTCACCTCGCTTGGCGTGGGAGATCCGGAAACCTCTGCCAGGTAGTTCTTCCGCACTCCATATCTCGGATGTGTGACCCGCTCTGTGAGGACGCCGTCATTGGAGACCAGGATCAAGCCTTCTGAGTCCAGATCGAGGCGTCCAACGGGGTAGAGCCTCTTTGCCGAATCGATGAGATCCACGACCGTCACCCGTCCGTGCGGGTCATTCGCTGTGCTGACAACACCAACGGGCTTGTAGAGCAGATAGGTCACCCGCTCGGGACTGACCGGGATCGGAGACCCGTCGATGGTGACCGTCTGGTCTTCGACATCGACTCTGTCTCCCAGGACTGCGATCTTCCCGTCGACCGCCACCCGGCCATCCGAGATAGCTTCCTCGGCAGCGCGGCGGGACATGAGGCCCGCGTGGGCGATCGCCTTCTGGACGCGGATTCGCTCCGCCATTCGATCAGGATCCGGGCCGCAGTGAGTCCTCGAGCCCTTCGAGCGCCTGAGCCGGCGGGACATGGTCGGCGAGTGGCGGGAGGTCCGACACCGACTGCATGCCCAATTTCTCGAGAAAGAGTCTTGTTGTGCCATAGACAGCCGGATTCCCGGGGAGGTCGAGGCGTTCGACCTCTTCGATGAAGCCAAGCCTCTCGAGCGTTCTCACTGCCGAGTCGGAGTCAACGCCCCGAATCTCGCTTATCTGGCTCCGAGCCACCGGCTGGCGGTAAGCGATCACCGAAAGCGTCTCGATAGCCGCGGGCGACAATCGACGGGCCGTCGCGGTGGATGTGAACCGCTCCAGATATGGGTAGGTCTCAGGATGGCTGTAGAGGCGCCATCCTCCGGCCGTGGAGCGCACGACCAGCCCGGACCCTCGTTCCTCCATCTCCCTTCCCATTTCGGAGATCAAGGCCTCGACCTCGACGACGGGCATCTCGAGGATCTCCGCCAGCTCCCCAACCGGGACCGGTGCCTCCGTGACGAACAAGATCGCCTCGATTGCGGCTTTGGGGGTCACGATGCCCACTCCGATGTGAGATCGATGTCCTTGTCGCCGACATGCCTCACTTCGATAGCTGCGAGCCAATCACGCTGATGGACTTCGACCAATCCCCAGCGGGCCATCTCGAGTAGCGCCAGGAAGTATGCGGCGACCTCGACCGGGCGTCGACAGTGCTCGGTGAGGTGATCGAAGTCTGTCAGTGCTGCCTCGGCGACCCGGGATCGCAACTCCGCGATCGCGGCCTCCACCGATGGCAGGTCGAGCTCCAGATGGTCGAGGTCCGGCTCCTCAGGTTTGCGGCTGAAGACCCGGAGTGCCACCGCAGCCAGACCGCTCCGGTCAATGGGCAGCTCGGCCTGATCACGATCGACCCGAATGACCTGGTCGATCCCCGATGTCCTGGGGACGAAGCGATTCGCCTCCTGGAGTCTCCGGGTGAGGACAGCGGCCACGTCCTTGAAGGTCACACAGGCGAGAAGCCTCGACAGCAGCCTGTCACGCTCCTCCAAGAGCAGAAGCTCGTCTTCGAGATCCAGCTCGCCACGCGCTGGGAGAAGCGAGTGCGCCTTGAGCTGGACGAGGGTGGCAGCGATCAACAGGAACTCTGATGTCACTTCGAGATCCAGCTCCCTCATCTCCGCAACGAACGCGAGGTACTCGGTCACAACGTCTGTCAGGCCTATGGCTGAAATCTCGAGCTGGTGCTTCGAGATCAGCTGGAGAAGGAGATCCAGGGGCCCTTCAAAGACAGCGGTCTTGACGTGATAAGTCACAGTTCGGCTCAGGTTATTCGCGGCCGCCGCCAAGCCGGGGCTTTGCGGGAATGTCTGCCCGCTGCAGCAGGTCCCATGTCTCGAGGTCGATTGTGCCGGGGCGCTGTCCGTGATGGTGCCTGGCGAAGTCGATCGCGAGGCGCGAGGACCCGGAGTGCTCCAGATCTCTGGCGCCGAGAAGGCCATGGTCGCGATACCGGGCCATGCGCTCTGTCAGTGGGAGCCCTGCCTTGATCAGAAGGGAGGCCACGACACGGCCAACGACCCCCAAGTCGGAGTGCCGCTTGCCGACGTCATGAAGCAGCGCAGCTTGGACCAGCTCAGGACTCGGGTGGTCAGCCTCAGCGACAAACATGGCCGCATGGAAGCCGTGGGCGCGGTCACGCTTGGACTGGGCGAAGAACAAGTCAATCTCTTTGGAGGACAGCCAATCTCTCACGAGGCGCTCTTCGGCCGCGCTCAACTCGCCTGCTGTGAGATAGTCGAAAAACCTGGCCGCCAGGTGGCCGAGCGACCCCGGCATCGTCAGCGCGAAGCTGACTTACAGTCGACGCACAGTATTGAGGAGGGACGGGCTTCGAGACGTGCCGCCGGAATGTCTTTGCCACAGTTGTTGCAGGTCCCGTACTTTCCTGATTCGATCTGTGCGAGGGCAGCGTCGACGTCATCCAGCTGGCCTTTGATCGAGTCGACGAGCCCCAGGACCTCGGTCCTTTCCGCTGTCACCGACCCTGCGTCGGCGAAGCTGTCGCCGAAGTCGAGGTCGGACCTCAGATCGCCGGACTCGGCAGCTCCGAGCTCCTCCAATTGGTGGACGAGATGGGCACGCTCTTCGAGTAGAGATGCCTTCGCTTGAGATGTGTCGATGGTGCTCATCGGCTCCTCGGGTGTGCTTCCAGATATATCTCCACGAGATGGGTCGAACTGACTCTCGTGTAGACCTGGGTGGTACTGATCGTAGCGTGGCCGAGGAGTTCTTGGACGGTTCTGAGGTCTGCGCCACCTTCAACCATATGGGTCGCCGCCGAGTGTCGCAGCACGTGCGGAGAGACCATTTTCTCCGGGATACCCACCGAAACAGCCGCTTCCCGAACGATGTTGAACACCGCTTGCCGGCTCAGGCGCCTCCCCCGCACACTGGTGAAAAGGGGGTCGCCGCGTTGTTGGCGGCTGACAATCTCGGATCGATCTGGAAGCCAGCCTCTCACAGCTTCGACGGCCTTGTTTCCCAACGGCACCAGCCGCTGTTTCGACCCTTTGCCAGTCAAGATCGCCACGCGATCCTCGATGTCGACATCGGTCAGGTCGAGTGCCACGGCCTCCGATACCCGTGACCCCGTCCCGTAGAGGAATTCAAGAACAGCCCGGTCACGCCGTCCCTTGAGTGTCCTGATTTCTGGTGCCTCGACCAGTGCAATCGCCTGTTCCACAGTCAACGCCTTGGGCAGAGGGTCTCCCTGTTTCGGGGAATCGAGCAATAGTGTTGGGTCGGCATCTCGGTACTGCTCGGCCACCAGAAATCGATGCAGCCCTTTGATCGATGCCATCTTTCGGGCGATGGTCGATGGTGCGAGCCCGTCATCCCGCAGTGCGCTGATGAAGGTCTCCACGAGGTCTTCATCGGGCTCCGAGCCATCGAGAAAGTCCAGATATTGGGTCAGGTCTCGCTGATAGGCCTTGAGGGTGTTGGCTGCCAGCCCACGCTCGACCCGAAGCGACACGAGATACTCGTCGACACCCGAGGCGAGGCTCGCCTCGGTGCTCACAGGCCGGTGCCGGCTCCCAATGCCTCGCTGACCGGCGTGTAGTCGGCGCCGAGACTCCCGGCCACTCCTTCGTGGCACACACTCTCACCCACGATGTTGACTCCGAGTGCGAGCTCGGGTTGGTCGGCGAGCGATCGATCGAGGCCCTTGTGGGCCAGGGAAACCACATAACGGAGTGTTGCGTTGGTGAGCGCATAGGTCGAAGTGTGGGGCACCGCTCCGGGGATGTTGCCCACGGCGTAATGAACCACATCGTCGACCATGTACGTGGGCTCGGCGTGAGTGGTCTCCCTCGAGGTCTCGAAGCAACCACCTTGATCGATGGCCACGTCGACGAGCACCGAACCCTTTTTCATGCCGCGCACCATGTCGGCCGTCACCAGCTTGGGCGCTGCGGCCCCCGGGATCAGGACGGTGCCGATCACGAGATCCGCACTCAATACCTGAGTCTCCAGCGTCAGCTTGTTCGAGTGCACCGTGACGATCCGACCCTGATAGAGAGAGTCGAGGTGACGTAGTTTGTTCAAGTCATTGTCGAGGACGATCACCTCGGCCTGCATCCCCATGGCGATGACTGCGGCGTTGGAACCTGCCATGCCACCGCCGATAACAACGACTTTGGCTGGATTCACGCCAGCCACGCCTCCCAGCAGCAGACCCCGCCCTCCGTGGGCCTTCTCGAGAAAGTAGGCCCCTGCCTGAGTCGCCATACGCCCCGCGATCTCAGACATCGGTGCGAGAAGAGGGAGACTTCTGTCGGGGAGCTGCACGGTCTCATACGCGATGCCAACGATGCCACGGCTACGCAGCGACTCCGCCATGTCCGGATATGCGGCGAGATGAAGGTAGGTGAAGAGAATCTGCCCCGATCGGAACATCTCGATCTCCGATGGTTGCGGCTCCTTGACTTTGACGATCATGTCCGCCTCGGCGAACACGTCCGCAGCCGAGTCGACAATCTCTCCGCCCTGCTCCTGATACTCCTCGTCGAAGATCGTCGAGCCATCGCCGGCTCCAGTTTCGACCAGAACGCGATGCCCGCGTTCGGTGAGCTCCCGGACTCCTACTGGGGTCAAGGCCACGCGATGCTCGGCAGTCTTTATCTCCTTAGGAACGCCAACGATCATCGAGAATGCTCCTGTGGATTGTCGCTAGTCAACGGGGAGCTCCGCAGGCGTCTCCTCCCGGGCACGCGTTCTCGCCCTCTCTGACGCAGCCCGGGCGAGTCCGGCGAACAATGGGTGAGGATCGTCTGGCCGCGAGCGAAACTCGGGATGCGCCTGAGTCGCCACGAAGAACGGATGGTCGATCAATTCGATGTACTCCACGAGATTGTCATCGGGTGATAGCCCGGAGAGCCTTAGGCCGGCCGACTCCAGCTCCTTGCGGTATTTATTATTGACTTCCCATCGGTGTCGATGTCGCTCATAGACGAGAGATTCACCGTAGAGGCGCCGAACGATCGAGCCTTCTGCCAGCTTCGCCGCATAGAGGCCGAGCCTCATCGTTCCGCCCTTGTCCTCGACATCCTCCTGACTCTCCATGAGGTCGATGACCGGGTGGGGCGTAGTGGGATCGAACTCTGTTGAGTTGGCATCGACGTGACCGAGAACACCTCGGGCGAATTCGATGACAGCACACTGGAGGCCCAGGCACAGGCCGAGGAAAGGAGTCCCGGACTCTCGTGCGTAGCGGATCGCTTGGATCTTTCCCTCTACGCCGCGATATCCGAATCCCCCGGGAACAACGACCGCGTCGAGATCTTCCAGATATGACTCGGCGAGAAGCCCGGTCAGCTCGTCGGACGGGATCCACCTCAGATCGAGTTTCAGCTCATTGGCGGCTGCGCCATGACGCAGAGCTTCGGCGACCGACAGATACGCATCCGGAAGATCGACGTACTTGCCCACTATCCCGACCCGGATCTCCTCGGTCGCGCCCATCGCCCTTTCCACCATCGCACGCCAGCTCTCCAGGTTCGGCGGACCGGTCACAACCCCCAGACGGTCACAAACGACGTCGTCGAGGCCACCGTCGTGGAGGATCAGAGGCACCTCGTAGATGTCTCGGGCATCAGGAGCCGAAATCACTGCTTTGGTGTCGACATCACAGAAGAGGCTGATCTTCTTGACCACACCATCGTCCACCTCGCGGTCGGAGCGGACGATGATGACGTCGGGGTGGATGCCCTTGCTTCGCAGTTCGGCGACCGAATGCTGGGTCGGCTTGGTCTTCAACTCTTCGGAGGTCGGAATGTATGGAACGAGCGTCACATGGATGAACAAGACGTTCGCTCGTCCGACATCGTTGCCGTATTGGCGGATCGCTTCCAAGAAGGGAAGGCTCTCGATGTCACCGACGGTCCCACCGACCTCGGTGATCACGACATCGACATCCCCCTGTTCACCAACTCTTCTGATGCGGTCCTTGATCTCATTCGTGATATGTGGGATCACCTGCACGGTGTCACCCAGATAGTCGCCCCGCCTCTCCTTTTGGATCACGCTCATGTAGACGGAGCCAGAGGTCACATTCGAAGTCCGACGCAGGTTTTCTCCTGTGAACCGCTCATAGTGGCCGAGGTCCAGGTCTGTCTCTCCCCCATCGTCGGTAACGAAGACCTCCCCGTGCTGGAACGGGTTCATCGTCCCGGGGTCGACATTGATGTAGGGATCCAGCTTCTGGTTGACGACACGGAGTCCACGGGCTTTGAGGAGACGACCCAAGGAGGAAGCGGCTATGCCCTTCCCTAGTGATGAGACGACGCCTCCTGTGACGAAGACGTACTTGGTCTGGTGAGGTGATTCGGGGCTCTCGGCGCTCCGACCCGTTGACTGATTTGGCGCCGATTCCTCAGAAAAAAGTGACCCGTCCATGACGGGATGCCAGCGTAGCACCCAAGGTCCCCCAACCCATCTTTCTACATTCCGCTCAGCTCGAGCAGCTCACTGGCAGCCTGCTGACCCCGCTCGCTCTCAGGCAGTCCAGCAATCATTCGAGACAGCTCCTCGAGCCTCGCCGGGCCGGCGAGTCTTTCGATTGAGGCTTCTTCCCCCGATCTGCGTATGACGTAATGCACGTCTGCGAATGCCGCAACCTGCGGGAGATGGGTGACACACAACACCTGCCTGCTGTGGGCCAGGTCCGCAAGCTTCCTGCCCATGGCGAGAGCCGTGGCCCCCCCAACCCCTGCGTCGACTTCGTCGAAGACCATCGTGGTCGTTGTGCTGGCGGTCGTAGCGAGACTGATTGCGAGTATCAGGCGGGACAACTCTCCGCCCGAGGCAACTTTGCCCAACGGACCCGGCTGCAACCCGCCATGCGAGGCGAATCGGATCTCAACGCGATCGGCGCCTGATGAACCGGGGTCCACTTGCTCGAAGCCGAACTCTACGGTTGCGCCATCGAGACCGACTTCGCTGAGATGGTCGACGATCTGCTCCGCCAAACGCTCCGACGCCCCTTTTCTCGCTTCACTGAGCTCGGCTGCTGCCTCAGCGACCTTCTGCCTGGCGTGCTCTAGCTCCGTCTCGATGCTGGAAGCCCTGGTGAGTAGTCCTTCCAGCTCCCGGGCGCGGTCCCCCGCTTTACTGCCGAACTCGAGGATCTGGTCGATGGTCTTCCCGTATTTGCGCTTCAGATCGCCAAGAAGCGTGAGCCGGTCCTCGATGGCAGCGAGCTCGGCGGGATCCTCCACCAATCCCTCAACGCTGTCATTCAGATCTCGCGTCAGCTCCGACGCGGTGATCGAAACGGATTCGGCGCTTTCGACCAGCCCAGCCGCGGAAGGGTCGAGCTCCCCGATCTTCCTCATCCGGGAGACAAGCTCGCCGGCAGACTCATCGATTGCTGCCGCGGCCCGTACCGCGAACTCGAGATGCTCCTTGATCTCGGCAGCGTTCCGCAGCCGTGTCTCCTTCTCTTGCAGGTCGACCTCGTCGCCGACTTCGAATCCAGCCGTCGATATCTCTCGATGCTGATGTCGCACCAGATCGAGCTCCCGTGCCAGCTCCGAGCCGGAGCCGCCAATCTGCCGCTCGTCCTCGAGCTTCTTCAGCAATCCGTCCCATGCAGCCTGGTAGGCCTTCAACTTCGTCTGGCCCTGTTTGTCGAGACTCCCGTCGATCAAGGTGAGGACGTGACTTCGTCGGCGCAACTCGAGTTGGTCGTGCTGGCCAACGATCTCGATGAAGGCGCCGACACGCCGGCCGAGGGCTTCCGCCGACGCGATCGCACCATCTATGTAGGACCTGCTTCGTCCTTCGGTTGGGACGATCCGGCTCACCCCGATCTCTTCCTCGCCGAGGAGCACGCCGTCGGCCTGTGCAGCATCTCCGAAGGGGCCCACGACTGCGGAGTCGGCAGCTTCACCCAGCAGAAGCCGGAGAGCGCCCAACAACAAGGTCTTGCCGGCTCCGGTCTCGCCCGTGATCACGGTGAGACCCGGGCCGGGGTCGATCTCGGCATCCCTGATGACGCCCATATTCCGCGCTCTCACGTGCGACAGCATCAGGGCAGGTGGAATTTGTGCCTCACGAGACCGGCGAACGACGGAGGATCCAGGGTCACGAAGCGGGCCGGGCGCTCTCCCTGGCGGATGACCACGGTGTCACCAGGGCCGATCTGGCCGAGGTTGGTCTTGTCGACGCTCGCCTTGACCGCCCGGTCCCGGCTGACGGTGACAATGATGTCCCGCTCGGGAGGGAACACAACGGACCGAGAGAAAAGAGAGTGGGCGGCGACGGGCGTGACGACGAAGGCCTTCAACGCGGGCGAGACGAGAGGCCCTCCGGCAGAAAAGGAATATGCAGTCGAGCCGGTTGGGGTCGCCACGATCAGACCATCTGCCCGGTAGGTCACGAACCGAACACCGTCGATCTCGACCTCCAGTTCGATCAGCCTCTGGCTATCGACCTTCTCGATCACTACGTCGTTGACCCCCACGACTGTGTTGCTGCCGACCGTGGCTGCGACAGTCATCCTCTCCTCGATGCCGAAGTCGCCATTGTGAAGACGCTTGACCACCGACTCGAGGTCTTCAGGGTCGGCAGCCGTGAGGAAGCCGATGGTGCCCAGATTGAAGCCCAGAACCGGGACGTCGAGCTCGAGAGCTGCCGCCGTCGCCGATAACATCGTCCCATCTCCGCCTACCGCCACGATCATGTCGGCAGGCTCGGAGGACTCATGGACGGAGATCCCGCGCGCTTCGAATTCGGCCATCAGCCGATCTGCGAACACTCGCGTCTCCGGTCGGCCACTGCGAACGTGGACTCTTACTCTCAACTGCCTTCCTGGTCTTCGAGTATCGAATTGAGCAATTCGGCGAGCTCTGCTGCGGGATCAGGTAGCTCCGCAGGGTCGAGTCGTGCGATCTCTTCCAGCTTCTTCTCGATCAGCGAGATCGTCTCGTCGGGGATGTCCATGATGGGATTATCGCTCATCTTCCCGTGCCAGCACCAGATCGACGGCTGCAGAGACATCAGGCACCACATGGTCGGCGTCGCCGGTGTCATCGTCCTCGGCGGTGACCCCAGTCATCACGAGTATCGACGTCCATTCCGGGTCATGCGCAGCCAGAGCGATGTCGGTATCGACTCTGTCACCGATCACCCAGGCCGTGGATACACCCAGCGCATGAATGAGGTCTCTCGTCGGCTTCTCAGGCTTGCCGGCGACCAGGGGCGAAACTCCGGAGGCGACTTCTATGGCCGCGACGATAGAGCCGGCCCCTGGCTTGAGACCATCGGATGTCGGGAAGGTCGGATCCCGGTTCGTGGCGATGAAGGTGGCCCCACCTCGAATAGCGCTGGCCGCCCTGTCGAGGGTGTTGTAGTCGAAGTCGCGATCAAGCCCGACGACAACGCAACTGGCCTGAATTGGATCCTCAGTCATTTGGATTCCGGCGCCCAGCACCGCCTCCCGGATGCCATCGCCACCCACGACCATGCAGCGGCTCGCGTTTTCCGGCAAGAGGGCCACTGCCGCAGTGGCTGAGGTGACGATCTGCTCGGGAGCCGCCTCATACCCGACCACCTCCTTGAGTTTCGCGGCTACCTGTTTGGTGGTCCGGGTCGAGTTGTTGGTGACGAACACGACCTGATGACCGGCCTGCTCGAGCCGATTCAAGGCTTCGTCTGCTCCAGGGATCGCCTCCGTCCCCCGGTAGAGGACACCATCCATGTCCACTATGACTGTCGACGGTGCAACGGTCACGTCGGTTCCGTGCCGAACCGATCGAGTACCTCTTCATACAACCGCTGGGTCTTCTCGACCGATGCAATGGACACCCGCTCGTCATTGCCATGGAAGAGCGACAGCATCTCCGAGAAAGCCATCCTGTCGTCGAAGAGCCCCACACCGTATGCGATGGTGCCCTTGGCTCTCCAGAATCTCGCGTCGGTGGCAACAGTCATCATCGCCGGCATCACTCGGCGGTGACCTTCGATCTGTTCCACGGAGTCGGTGATCACCTCCCACAGATGAGAAGGTCTCTCCGAGAACGTCGCCTCCATGTCCATGACCGGATCCAGCTCAACGCGGTCGGACGCCGAGCCCATTGCCTTGTGCAAGTAGACGTCGATGTCTCTTCGACTTGTGCCGGGCAATGCTCTGATGTCCACTTCGGCCCTGGCCCGATCGGCGATCGTGTTGGTCTTGGAGCCGGCAATCGCCCGGTTCGGCGACACGGTCAAGTGCGTCGCTGCGTGGATGTATCTGGCGAATGTTGGGTCGCCTGCCGCGATCTCATCGATGGCGGCGTCCACCTGGTCCGGGTCCAGCAGTCGCTCCGCCAGCCCGGCCTCGAGACCTGCCGCCTCCACGAACTCACGCCACTCATCGGTGATAGAGACGGGTGGATCGGTGGTGAAGATCCCGTTGAGGGCTGCTGACATCGTCTCCAGCGCGTTGTCGACGCCGTACGGGGCAGAACCGTGTCCGGGAACTCCCACCGTCCTCAGGATCGTCCAGAAGGCCCCTTTCTCACCGACGGAGATCGGGATCATTTGACCCTGCGGACCGGTCAGGGGCGGATACGCCACTTCCGTGAGCAGGTAGTCGGCATGTACCACCTCCCAGTGCTCTTCGACCAGGTATTGGGCACCATGCCGGCCTCCTGACTCCTCGTCGGCCACCGCAGCGAACACGAGGTCACCGCGCGGCTTCTTCTCGCCGGTTAGATATGGCTTGACCGCCACGGCCATAGCTGCCGTGACATTCAACATGTCAAGAGCTCCCCGGCCTAGGACCCAGCCATCCTCGACCGTCGCGGCAAACGGATCCACGGACCACATGTCGGGATTCGCAGGAACCACATCGAGGTGCGGCACCAGGGCGAGCGATGGCGCCCCCGGGTCGCTCCCCCGAACCCGATAGACCAATGACTGTCGGCCCGGCATCGGCTCGTACACCTGTCCATTCACGCCCAGGAACTCCTGCAAGGTCTGCACCGACCGTTCTTCGTGACCGCTGGAGACCGTGCCGTCGTTGACACAGGCGTTCGTGATCATCTCGCGCATCAAGTCGACAACGACGCTCATGACTGTTCCTCCAGCATCTCGACCAGGACTTCCACGAGCTGGTACATGGTCAGGGTGAGGTCCATGCCACCCGCCTCTTGGATGGGCACCCAGGCCACTTCTTGGGCGTCGTCGGACGCCCGCAGTTCGCCCCCGACGGCCTGTCCTAGAAAATCGATGAGGACGAGGTGGTGTTCGTCCTCGATGAGCTCGCCGACCCAAATGACCTCGTCGAGCTTGACGAGGAGCCCCGTCTCCTCCTTGACCTCTCGAGTCGCCGCCTCGGCCAGGGTCTCGCCCCATTCGACCTTGCCGCCCGGGACCGCCCAGAGACCCTTGCCCGGGTCGCGACCGCGACGCACGAGCAATATCTCATCGCCCTCCACCACAGCAACTCCCACTCCCACGACGGGGAGCTCACTCACGGTGGTCATCGTGATGCATCACTATCGACCTCGCACTGAATCCCCCCGCTTCGAAGAAGTTCTTTGCAAGACGATGGCCTGGAAGGACATGAGCATCG
>QQVI01000037.1 GCA_003388545.1 Actinomycetota bacterium | reverse complement strand
CGGAGGAGCCTGTCGAGCAACCCGTCTTGGAGGAGGATCACCACGACGACGCCGAAGATGTGCCACCAAGCGATCGCGAGCCGGTCACGGTTGGAGTCGCTCCGATAGGCGGACGTCAGTCGACGCCGGCGCCGCAGCAACCTGCGTTCACCTCGAGCGGCCCGCGGTTTCTCTACACGACACCCGCTCCGCCCTTGCCTGAGCCCACCTACATGGAGGACGAGTCACAGCGCCAGCTCTATCGGATAAGGAACCTGGCCACCCTCGTGCTGACCGTTGGCCTGATCGTGTTGTTTGTCTGGGCCCTTGGCAACGGTTGGCAGAACTTCACCGAATGGTGGGACGACTTCGTCTCGTATCTGCAGATCTGATCAAAATCCGTGTCGATTGAGATCGTTTTGTGGCAAACTGCCTCTACCAGAGAAAGGAGGTGGTCCGAACTTGTATGAATGTTTCAGGACTCTGGAGGTGGTCGAGCGCTGAGCGGCGCTGACTGCGTGCGCCGCTCGCCCTGAGCAAGGGCCGGTGGCGACTCCAAACTCGGACCACCCGGTAATGATCTCTGCGGGCCTAGTCCACCTGCAGCATCGAGGCGCCTTCATCGGTGCGCGTTGAAGTGGATCTTTGCTGATTTCGAAGAGGGCCCCGGACCGGGGCCCTCTTCACGTTTCGAAGCCTTTCTCCCTCAGCCACTCGTCGTTGAAGATCTTGGATAGGTAGCCGCGGCCCGAGTCGGGGAGAATCACTACCACGAGCTTGTCGTGGTCTTCATCGGCTACTTGCAGCGCTGCTTCTGCGGCCATGCCGCATGATCCCCCCACCAAGATTCCCTCTTCTCGAGCCAGCCTTCGGGTCATCCGGAACGACTCGGCATCGGTCACCTCGATGAAACGGTCGATCAGGTCGAGGTCGACCGTCTCCGGATAGAAATCCTCACCGACTCCTTCGACGAAGTACTGATGCAGGTCGCCATCGGGCCCCTTCGTATAGATGGAGCCCTCGGGATCGGCGCCCACGATTTCGACAGAGGGCTTCCTCTCCCTGAGGAACCGGCCTGCGCCACTGATGGTGCCCCCGGTGCCGACGCCGGCCACAAACACGTCGATCGTGCCGTCGGTCTGGTCCCAGATCTCGGGACCGGTCGTCTGATAGTGGGCTTGGGGGTTGGCCATGTTGAAGTACTGATTCGGCTGGAAGGCGCCTTCTATATCCTCCGCGAGCCGATCGGCGACGCCGTAGTACGACTCCGGGTGGCCGGGCCCGAACTCCGTGGGCGTCTCGATCACTTCGACGCCGTAGGCCCGCAGCAGGTCCTGCTTTTCCTTCGAGACCTTGTCGGGCACGGTGCAGATCACGCGGTAGCCACGAACCGCGCCAATCATTGCCAGGCCTACGCCGGTGTTACCCGAGGTCGGCTCGATGATGGTCCCGCCCGGTTTGAGGAGACCTCGCCTCTCCGCGTCGTCGATCATCGTCACCGCAATGCGCTCCTTCACCGAGCCCCCAGGGTTCATGGACTCGATCTTTGCGACCAGGTTGCCCGGTGGGTGGATTCGAGCCAGCCTGATCAGGGGTGTGTTCCCGATGGCGGCGACTACGTCGTCGTGGATCTCCATGCAGCGTGCAGGCTAGGAGTCCACGTCCAACCGCGCACAACCGCCTGGATTGCCGAATCGAGGCGAATTCCTAACATCGGGATATGCCCCGTCTCGCCCGCTACGGCTGGTTCACTCTCATCTTCAACGTCGGCGTGATCCTCCTGGGCGCCTTGGTGAGAGCCACCGGGAGCGGCGCCGGGTGCGGCGACTCCTGGCCGACCTGCGAAGGCGAGATCATCCCGGAGCTCTCCGGTGATACCGCCATTGAATTCCTCCACAGGTCGGCGAGCGGAGTGGCACTGGTTCTCGTCTTCGTGTTCGCTGTCATGGTGTGGCGCGCATTCCCCGCAGGAGAACCGGCGCGCACAGGGGCGGTCGTGTCAGTCCTGGCGATCGTCGGCGAGGCCCTCATCGGCGCGATGATCGTGCTGTCGCGGTGGGTTGCCGACGACGACTCGGTGGCTCGGGCGGTTGCGGTCCCACTGCATCTCGTCAACACATTTCTTCTGCTCGGAGCTCTGACACTCACAATCCATTGGGTCTCCGGCGGCCGGAGGTTGGACACGGTCAGCCATCGCAGCACTTGGAGGTGGCTGTTGTTGGGGGCGGCGGCGATAGTGCTCATCTCAGCCACTGGCGCCATCACCGCCCTGGCTGACACCCTCTTCCCCAAAGACGGCATCGGGCTCGACCTCGAGGCCGGCTCACACTTTCTGAGCCGCCTCCGGGTGATCCATCCGATTCTGGCAGTGGTTGTTGCCATCATCGCATGGTGGAAGGTCGGCGGCAGCGTTCGCTCTGGCGACGCCCGGCTGATCGTTTGGCTCGTCGGAGCGATGCTCATCAGCGGTGTGGCCAACGTGGCGCTAGGGGTGCCCGTCTGGATGCAGCTCGTGCATCTTGCGCTGGCCGACTCGCTCTGGATCGCGTATGTCTTGATGGGAGCGCGCGCTATCGGCTCCGACCGGCCACTACGAGCCGGGGCGCTCGTCCCCGAGTAGGTATCGGGGTCCTGTCCCCTTGGCCGATATGGCATCGGCCGGGTTGAAGATCGCGCATGACTTCAACGACAGGCAGCCACATCCAATGCAGTCGGTGAGCTCGTCGCGGAGAGCCTGTAGCTCGTCGATTTGGCGGTCGAGCCGGGCTCGCCAGCTGCGACTCAAATGCTCCCAGTCGGACTTCGTCGGGGTCCTGTCGTGAGGAAGCTGCTCGAGGGCCTCGGCGATCTCGCCGAGAGTCAGGCCAACTTCTTGGCCCGCTCGAATCAGGGCGACGCGTCGCAGGGTGGGGCGCTGATAGCGGCGTTGGTTTCCGTCGGTCCTCTCCGAGGTGATGAGGCCCTTGGTCTCGTAGAAGCGGAGGGCGGAAGTCGCCACGCCCGATCGTTGTGCCAGCTCGCCGATGCTGAGGAGATCCATGAGCTCAGTGTAATCGACTAGTTAAAGTTGACTTTAACTATTTCGGGCGAAGGGACTCTGCGAGCTGGGTTGGCTCGGTGACCGGCAAATCGCAAACGAAGTCCCTACAGACGTATGCCGTGGCCTTGCCTTGCTGAGCGGTGCGGCCCTCGAGAAGTGGGACCGTGTCCGTCTCGCCATCTGCCTGCGCCATCACGACTCCAGGACGGAAAGACGACCAAAAGACCTCGGTCATGGCCGACCTATCCGATCCGACGATGGCGAGCTCTCTCGTGCCGGTTTCCATGGCCACGGCCACGGCGAGATGGTGGCCGACCATCGATGGATATTGGTTGGCTATTGCACCGACCGCCTCCAGAGCCTTGATGCTTCGATCGCGCTTCGCTTGGTCTCCGGTGAAGAGGCTCGAGTAGAGGAGCGCCTCTGCCGCGAGTGCGTTGCCTGAGGGTTGGGGGTTGTCTGTCAAGTCCTTTGGCCTCTTCACCAGACCATCGTCGGGTCGCGTCGTGAAGAACTCACCCGGCGCCCGCTCAAAGTCGACGAGACCGTCGACCAGGTCCTCCGCCACGTCGAAATAGCCGATCTCTCCGGTTGCCTCGTAGAGCGCATAGAGGCCCATGGCTGCCGCCGCGTAATCGTCGAGGTATCCGGGACCCGAGTGGCGGCCATCCCGCCAGGATCGCATGAGCGTTCCATCTTTGATCATCGACGTGATGAGGAACTGAGCAGCATCCCGTGCGGCCTGAAGATACGTCTCGTCCGATAGGGCCGCTCCCGCCTCGGCAAACGCACGAATGGCAAGGCCATTCCAAGAAGCGACCACCTTGTCGTCGAGTCCCGGGCGCACCCTCCGATCGCGACGCTCGAGCAGCTTCTCGTTCATCGACTCGAGGTTCTTGGGAGCCTGACGCCCGGGTTGTAGGTGAAGTATGTTCTTCCCCTCGAAGTTGCCTTCAGGCGTGACCCCGTAGTAATCCATGGCGGCTGCCGCGTCCGACCCCAGCACCTCTTCGATCTCTCTGACGGTCCACACGTAGAACTTGCCCTCTACGCCCTCAGAGTCGGCGTCCTCTGCCGAGTAGAACCCACCGCCCTGGTCACGCATGTAGCGGATCAGATAGTCGAGTGTCTTGGTGGCCACGCTGGTTAAAGGTGGGTCACCAAACTCGATCCCGGCCCATAGATAGATCCTGGCCAGCTGGGCATTGTCGTAGAGCATCTTCTCGAAATGTGGGACGAGCCATCGCTCGTCGACCGAGTAGCGGGCGAAGCCGCCGGCGAGATGATCGTGAATGCCCCCGTCGGCCATTCGCCTGAGGGTGGTCCTGATCGCAGAGTCGACGCTGGGGTCGAGCTGACGGTATCTCAGCAGAAACTCCAGAACCGGCTGCTGAGGGAACTTCGGGGCCCCGCCAAACCCGCCGAACGTGCTGTCGAACTGAGTCATGATCTGACGGGCTGCGGAGTCGAGGTCCTCCCGCGCCGCCCTGTCACCTGTGGGGATCTCACGAGTTATGGCAGCCATCAGCTGGTCGGCTTGATTCTCAACCCCTTCGCGCTTGGTGGCCCAGGCGTCGGAGACTGCGGCCATCACCTGGCGAAATGACGGCATGCCCCGATGCGGATCCTTCGGGAAGTAGGTGCCCGTGAAGAAGGGCCGCCGATCGGGCGTCATCCAAACGGTCATCGGCCAGCCACCCCGCCCGGTCATGGCCTGGACCGCTTCCATGTATATGGAATCGACGTCAGGTCGCTCTTCGCGATCGACCTTGATGTTGACGAAAAGCCGATTCATCTCAGCTGCGGTCTCTTCGTCCTCGAAAGACTCGTGAGCCATCACGTGGCACCAGTGGCATGCCGAGTAACCGACGCTCAACAGCACCGGGACGTCCCTCTCACGAGCCTCTTCGAAGGCTTCGTCCGACCACTCCCACCAATGGACCGGGTTGTCCTTGTGCTGGAGCAGATAGGGAGATGTGGACTCGGACAGTCGGTTGGGCACGTTCCGATGGTAAGTCGTGGCCAGGCTTGGGCGACAGGGCCACCCTCTCTTCTGCCAGAATTCGTGGTGTGTTGGAGGTCGTCACCATTGCCCACATCGCCGTGGCAGCGGCGTGGTTCGGCCACAAGCTGCTGTTACCTCGTGACATACGCGTCTCGGTGCGAGAGCCTGCGACAGGTGCGCACTTGATAGGCAGGATGCGCCGAGCCGAGATGTTGGGAATCACCTCCGGGGTGCTCACTCTGGGCACCGGGATCTGGCTCATGCTCCTCACAACTGGTTTTGCGGACGCGCCCGTGGAGATCCACATTGCCCTTGGGGCAGTGATCGCCATGTTCCTGGTTGGGTTCTTCGTTGCCCGCCCTGCGTGGAGGAACATCCGCTCAGCCATCGAGAAAGGGGACACCCCGGGAGCGGCCGGTGGCGTCACCGCCTTCAACCGGGCATTGGGCTTGGAGAGCCTGCTTTGGATCCTCGCTCTCACCATGATGATCATCTGAGATGCAGCTCGTTCTCATGCGTCATGGGAAGTCTGACTGGGACGCCAGCTACGGCCCCGATCATGACCGCCCATTGGCGGATAGGGGTGTGCGCAGCGCCCGCCTGATGGGGAGGCTGCTGAGCTCGGTGGACCAGGCGCCCGACCTCGTGATCACATCGAGCGCAGTACGAGCGCATCGCACGGCAATCCTGGCCGCCGAGGCTGGTGCCTGGGACTGCGAGGTGATCACCGAAGGCTCTATCTACGGAGCCGGGCCGCGAAGCGTCCTCGACACTGTGAGCAGGCGAGCGGGCTCGGCCCAACGCGTCCTGGTTGTGGGCCACGAGCCCACATGGTCCAACCTGGTTCATGAACTGGTTGGCGCGCGTGTCGAGATGAAGACCGCCTCGGTCGCCGGAGTCGGTCTCATGATCGACGAGTGGGCGTCTTTGGCCGATGCCTCGGGCTGGCTCGACTACCTCCTCCATCCGCGAATGTTCTCTTTCCTCCCGCATTAGGGCGACGTGACCGGCCCGAGCGAGGTCGCGGCTTGTCCTGTAGTTAGCCTTGGGCAATGACCTGGAAACTCGACTGTGGCTCGTTCGCACTGTTCGTGATCGAAGATGGCTACTACTTCCGGGATCCGAAGACCTACCACGCCGAAGCATCCGAACACGATTGGCGCTTTTATCCACGCAACGACCAGGGCCAGGTGAGGCTGAATTTCGGCTGCTACCTGATCACCAACGGCGAGCACACAATCATGATCGACGCAGGGATGGGCAAGGCAAGGACGTCGGGCCCGCCCGGGATGGTCACAGGGTTGATGCCGGACGCCGTCGATGAGCTCGGTATCGACCGCGACTCGGTCGAGACAGTCATCTACACCCATATGCACTATGACCACATCGGGGGAAGCCGGGACCCATCGGGAACTCCCGTTTTCGCCAACGCTCGCCACGTCTTTCACGAAAAGGAGTGGGCCTTTTGGTCCACCGAGGACACCGACTCCGCTCGGGCAGCCCAGGGCATCGTCCGACCGTTCATAGACGCCGACCGGGTGGACCTCATCGACTCGGACGCCGAGATCCTCCCGGGGGTCACAGCCGTCGAGTCCTTCGGGCACACCCCCGGACACCTCACCATCAGCATCATCTCCGACGGGACGAGGACCCTTGTCGGCGGCGACGTGTCGAATCATCCGTTCCAGGTAGAGCATCCCCATTGGTCCCTCCCCGTTGACAACGACCCGGTTGCCGCCGGTCGCACCCGTGACCGGGTGTTCGAGTCCATCCGTGACACCGGGACGGTATTCGTGGCCGGCCATTACCCGATGCCCGGAATCGGCCAGGTCGTCACCGACGACGGGGTCAGGGTTTATCGGCCCATGGCGGCGAAGTCGGCTCGCTGAGAGGCTCGGTTACCCTGCGATCATGAAGCGGATTCTGTTCGCGCTCGCTGCCCTCGTCCTCATCGCGGCCACGACTGGCGAAGTCGTCCCCGAGCTCGAGACACGCGGCTACTTCATAGAGACGGGATCCAACGCCACTGAGGAGGTCGTCGGCGATGCCGTCGCCGAAGCGGGCTTCGCCGGAGGCAGGCTTTACATCGTCGTATTGGCGGAGGAGCCGCCGAGTGGCGCCACCTTCTTTTCTGATGCCGTCCTGGACGAGTTGGGAGAAGGGACGGTGCTCACCGTCGCTCCCGAGACTGTCGGGTATGCATCGGATGGGGGCGCCTGGTCGCAGGACCAGCTGGACGCAGCCGTGGATGCCAGCCTCTCCGGGTCGTCGGACGACGACGTTGTCTCCGGTTTCGTGGAGTCGTTGACAGGAGCGGACATCGGGGGCGGCCCCGGCCCGGTTGAGCAGCCAGGATCCAGCGGTGGTGGCAGCGGCTGGGTTTGGCTTCTCGTCATCGGAGGCGGCTTCCTTCTCCTCTTCCTCTACCTGAGGTCGAGGAGCAACCGGGTCTCCTCGGTTGCCACAGCGGGCCGGTTGAAGGAGTTTCGCAGTGCCGCCCAGGCCAAGCTCGATGCAGTGGCCAATGACATTCTCGAGATGGAAGACGAGGTCCGGCTCTCCGAGAATGCCGAGGTTCAACAGCACTACAACAGCGCCTCGGCGAAGTATGCCGAAGTGATCGACTCGATCGACAAGGTCTCCGACCCGGAGAAGCTGCTCGATCTCACTTACGTGCTCGACGTCGCGATCTGGGAACTGGATGTTGCCGAGGCCCTGCTGGACGGCAAGAAGCCGCCAGAGAAGCCGGAGAAGCCCGAAGTGAAGATGCCCACCCCGGGCCCCGAGGGCCCTGATGAGCCCGTCTTACGCCAACCTCAGCCTGCGACGTACGATCGCCGGCCCCAGCGCCAGTCTTCGCCGGCCGGACCTGACCTGGGAAGCATTCTCCTGGCAATTCTCGCGGCAAGAGGAATGGGGGGCCAGCATCACTCAGGCGGCTGGACCGGTGCACCCACGCCCGGCGGCGGCGGCCTGGGAAGGATGCGTGGTGGTGGAGGCCGTATCAGGGGCGGCGGCCGCCGCCGGGGATAGCCCGGTTCTGGAGGCCTAGACTCCCGGTACCGATCCTCGATAAGGAGATGAGATGCTGAAGAGATGGTGGGAGTACATCAAGTCGTGGTTCAAGTCCACATCTGAAGACTTGATGGATCCTGAGGTGGAGATACAGATGGCTATCGATCGGGCCAAGAAGAAGGACCAGGATCTGCGGAACCAGGCCGCAAAGGTGATCGCGCACAAGACTCAGCTGGAATCGAGGATCGAAAAAGCAGCTGATGACGTCGGTGAGGCGCGGGAGATGGCGAAGCAAGCCCTTCTGAAGGCCGAGGATGCGAAGTCCTCCGGCGATCAGGCAGGAGTGTCCAAGTGGACCCAGGCGGCGCAGTCTCTGGCCATGAAGTTGCAGGCTGCCGAGAACAATCTGGGCTCACTCAAGAGCCAGTTCGAGTCTTCAGTCACGCAGGCGGAGCAGGCGAAAGAGGCCGTCCAGGCCAATGCGATGAAGCTCCAGGAGCTCTCGGCGAAGCGCATGGAGCTCCTCGGCTCCCTGGAACAGGCGAAGATGCAAGAGACCGTCAATGAGGCTGTCGCCTCGATCTCGAGCGCAGTAGACGACTCTGTTCCCAGCCTCGATGAAGTGGAGACCAAGATCGAGCAGCGGAAGGCCGAAGCCATGGCGAAGGCCGAGCTCCACGAGGCCACCCCGGAGGGCGCCGAGGCCGAACTGCGCAAAGAGGTGGACATGGCCCAGGCCGACCAGAAGCTGAGCGAGCTCAAAGCCGAGCTGGGCCTGTAACCGCCATGGCCGTGCGGCCACCCCTGATCACATGGGCGAGCAGGGGGGCCGGTGCCATTGGCCTCGTCACAGCAACGCTCTATCTCGGCCTCATCATTGGCCAGGACAACGCGTCGGACGTGCCGGCGGCCATCCTCTACTTCGTGCTGATGGCCGCGGCAGGTCTCGCGGCATGGTTCGCCGACCGAGTGTCCACACCTACTGGCCGCCGCATGGTTTGGTTCGCATTTGGCGTCTTCTTCATGATCGGGGTGCTCAGTGTCCTCACCGTGGGCATACTCTTCTTGTTGGCCGCGGTCCTCTCCGTGTTCTCGTTGTCGCGTTCCCGTCCCGGCCAGCCCGGCAATGCCATCACCAAAGATGCCGACGACCTTTGACGGCTATTGGGTTGCGGTGCTGCTCGAAGAGGCCGGGCAGTTGGCGCCACCAACCGACGAACACTGGATCACTCTGGTGATCCACGGTGACCAGGTCTCTGCGGATGTCGAAGGAGCCAGGTTTTCCGGGAAGATTTCTGACGGCCGCGTTGTTATAGATACTGCAACGGCGAACCCGCCCGAGGTAGTTCTGAATGAAAATGGACGCCGCTTCCTGGAGCTCTTGGGAGTGTCGCGTCTCGAGATTCAATCAGACTCCCTGCTGGCAGTGGATGACGATCACCCGGTGATCCGCTTCGAGCGGTTGACCCGGAGCCTCATCGGCAGTTGGCAGGTCATTTCACTTCTCGACGAGAGAGGGCAAATGCGGCCGCCGCTGAGCGGGACTGTGATCTCGGCGGAGTTCGACTCCGAAGGTCGTGTCACCGGCATCGCAGGCTGCAACAGGTTTCGCTCCGAATACACCACCTACAGGGACAACATCGAGTTCGGAGCCATAGTGTCGACGAAGATGGCCTGTCGGCCGGAGGCCGTGATGACACAGGAGCGGACATTCCTCGACCGCCTGCAGCAGACAATTGAATTCCGGCTCAGCCGGGTAAAGGCCAAAGACAGACTCGATCTGTTCGACGGTTCCGGGGCTCGAACCCTCGAATTCGTCGCAGGTACGGGTCAGACTGAAGAAGTGACAGAAGTTGAGACAATACGGAAATGAGGGGTTCACAAAATGGACGCAATGTGTCATAGTGGGAGACCCCGGAGTTTCGACCCCCAGACGTTCGCTCTGCGGTGGTTTATGGAGGACTTGAGATAGATGGCGTCGACTGAAACGCGCAAAGACCAAACCGAAAAGCCCCGCCGCGTTCGGCTTCACTCGAAGCTGACGGATGAGCGCGGCCGCCTGACGACCGATCTCGTCTCGCAATACCTGACGGCGATCGGCGAGTACGACCTGCTCACTGCCGAGCTCGAGGTCGAGCTGGCACAGAAGATCGAAGCCGGCGAAGAGGCCGCCGAGAAGCTCGAGGAGGGCAACTACAGCGGCAAGCGCGAGGAGATGGAGCTACGACGCATCATGCGTAAGGGCCAGCAGGCCAAAGATGACTTCCTCACCGCGAACCTGAGACTCGTCGTCGCCAATGCTCGACGATACGCCAATACATCTGGCATCGACTTCCTGGACCTCATCCAGGAGGGCAACCTCGGCTTGATTCGCGCTGTCGAGAAGTTCGACTGGCGCAAGGGCTTCAAGTTCTCGACGTATGCGACCTGGTGGATCCGCCAGGCCATCACCCGCGCCATCGCTGACAAGTCGCGCACCGTCCGTATCCCGGTCCACCTCCACGACACGCTGGCCGCCGTCCGCGCTGCACAGGCCTCCCTCAAGGCCGAGTTGGGCCGCGACCCGCGTCCTGACGAGATCGCCGAGGAGGCCGGTGTGACGACCGACAAGGTGGAGTTGGCGCTGAGCGTGGCCGACACCGTCTCGTTGGAGCAGCCGATTGGTGAGGATGGTGCTCAGCTCGGTGACTTCATCGAGGATGAGGACGCGGCCGACCCGGTTCAGATGACCGAGGAGATGGACGTCGCGAACTCGCTGCGTGTCTCTATCGACCGCCTTCCCGAGAGGGAGGGGCGCATCCTGGCGCTCCGCTACGGCTTCTACGACGGCGTTCCCCGGACACTCGAGGAGATCGGTGATGAGTTCAATCTCACCAGGGAGCGTATCCGTCAGCTGGAGAAGCTGGCCTTGTGCCGTCTTCGCCATCCGTCGTTCGGTATCCGTGAGGCCGACCTGGTCTGACCCGGCCGCAGCCGGCGCTGCCGATCGATTCGCATCGTCACCGCTCGTCTACGCTGACGCACGATGAACCTTCAAGACCTTGTGAGCGGTGTCGCCCATCACTGTGGTCCCGACACGACGTTGCGGGAGGCCGCCGCTGCCATGGATTCGCAGGATCATGGTTCGTTGGCGGTCGTCGACGGATTCGACCTCGTCGGACTGATCACCGAGCGCGACCTGAGGCGAGCGATCTCGAGCTCGGTCGATTTCGACACCACAAAGGTCAGCGAGGTCATGAGCAAGGACCCCGACACGTTCGACCCGGATCTCGATGTTTGGGACGCCGCGGCCTGGATCGCGGAGTCGGGCTATCGGCACCTTCCGGTCATCGACGAAGCGGGTGAACTGCTCGGCGTCGTATCTATCCGCGATCTGCTGCGGGCCCTGATCGACACGGTGTGATCCGGCTCAGACCGGGATCCACACCGCCTTCACCTCTGCGACCCGCACATCGCTGGCCTCCAGCCCGATCTCGACAGGCTCGCTCTCGGTAGCCACGTCTTCGTACTTGGCGGCGATCGCGGCCACGTCGTCTTCCAGCTCGTACTCCAGTTCTTGGAGGGCGGCCGCCTTGTCCTCGAGTGACTGCTCCGCCGCCTCCGCGCGAGCCTCAGCGCTCCGGGTTGCCGTGCGTCGCGAGGCTGCCCGCCCAAGCGTCGACGAGCTCCGTCTCCCTCCAAGCAGCCCACCAAGGAGGTCGCCAACGCCTGTAAGGATCTCCTCCTGCTTCTTGGCGTCGGCTTTCGAGCCCAGCTCGATCACACGGGCTTCGGCCTTCGAGATCTGGTCCTTCACCCTGTCGATGCGTGCTTTGTACTTGTCCTTGAGCTTGGCCATCTCGGCGTCGGCCGCTTTGGCGGCCTCGGCCTCGCAACGTGCCAGGAAGTCCTCCTCCGACTCGCC
>QQVI01000006.1 GCA_003388545.1 Actinomycetota bacterium | reverse complement strand
TACCCGCAAGACCTTTGGCCTATTCATGTCGACGCATCAGCTGAGCCGGATTCCGATCAAGGTCTCCCTGCGCGAATAGTCTCCACCGTCATCGAGAACAGAGCTGCAATTGCCCGCTGAGATAGGAGAGTCATTGATGAATCAACACGCTGCAAGAGCCAGAGTCATGCAAATGCGACTGGTCGTCGAAACCTCCGATCTCGACGATGCCGTGGTCTTCTACCGGGATGTTCTCGGTCTCCAGGAAAGCCTCGCGGTCGAGAGTGAGGGCGGCGCAAAGGTGGTTGTGCTCGATGCGGGTAGAGCAACTCTGGAGCTGATCAACCCGGCTCAGAAGCGCTTGATCGACAAGATCGAAGTGGGACGAGATGTGGCCCGCACGATACGCGTGGCGTTCGAGGTAGACGATGCCAAGGCCAGGACTGACGATCTGCTCGCGGCAGGAGCAGAGCTGATCGCGCCACCTACTGAAACACCATGGCACTCGCTCAACTCGAGGCTCGAAGCCGAAGCCGGTCTTCAAATCACATTGTTCGAACAACTCGAGCCTGAGTAGCGCTGGCCCGACATCCAGATTCGGCCTTGCCTCCGAACCGGAGTTGTGAGAGCAAACAAACCACGTGAAATTCAACGGGTCGTCGTCTCGGGGTCGTCGGGCCTCATCGGCCGTGCCTTGGTCGATCACTTGCGATCTAGAGGTCGTGAGGTAGTTCGCCTGGTGAGGCGCGAAGCACGTTATGCGGACGAGTACCGATGGGATCCCTATGCGGGTCATGTCGACCCTAAGGCACTGATTGGCGCTGACGCGGTCATCAACTTGTCCGGTGCCGGGATCGGTGACGGCCGCTGGACCGAGGAGCGGAAAAAGGTTCTCTACGACAGTCGAATTCTTACTACGACGACACTGGCGAACAGCCTCGTCGATCTTGACGTCACGCCCGCCGTGTTCGTTTCGCAGTCGGCTATAGGGATTTACGGCGATCGTGGTGACAAGGTCCTCACCGAGAGCTCGAGTCTGGGCCCGCGCTCCGACTTTCTGGCCTCTCTCACCATGGACTGGGAGGCTGCAGCTGAACCTGCCCGACAGGCCGGAGTGAGGGTCGTGCACCCTCGAACCGGCCTGGTTCTTGCTCGTGACGCTGACCTCATGAAGCGCCTTGTCCCCATCTTCAAGGCCGGTCTGGGAGGTCCTATTGGGAACGGACGGCAATGGTGGAGTTGGATCACGCTTCGCGATGTCGTTGCAGCTATCGACCATCTGTTGAGCCAAGAGTTTCATGGTCCTGCGAACCTCACTGCCCCGAATCCCGTCCGGCAGTCAGAATTCGCCGATGTCCTGGGAGATGTGATGGGCAGGCCCAGCATCGTCCCCGTACCCAAGTTCGCTATGAAATTGGTCCTTGGCTCGGAGAAGGCCGATGGCATCGGCCTCTCATCGGCCAGAGTGACCCCCGGGGCCCTCATGGAAGCCGACTACAGCTTTCATGACGAAGACTTACGGGGCGCCCTCGAGTCGTTGTTCCAGGAGCGGGAGTCCCGTGGCGCTCCGGTCGGGAGCTGACGTGAAGGAAGCCAAGCTCGATCTCAGAGGCAAGCGAGTCCTGGTGCTCGGCGGGTCCGGTGTGCTCGGGAGCCTGATCGCCCGGGAGCTCATCGACAGAGGGGCGGTGGTCACGATCGCGGCCAGGGACAACGACAAGTTGAATCGGGTCGCCGGCTACCTCGGCGGGGCCACCACCACGGTCCAGTTCGACCTCACGGTGGCCAACGACAACTCGAAGGTCGTCGAGGAGGCCGTGTCACTGATGGGCGGCCTGGACGGGATCGTGAATGCGGCCGGGGTCGTCGCCTTTGGTCCTCTCGCCGAGCTGGATGACGACGCTCTCGAGCGTGTCTTCCTGACCGATCTAATTGGTCCGCTTCAGGTCATCAGAGCAGCGCTTCCTCATCTCGAAGGAGGCTTCGTCGTCAATCTGACCGGTGTCGTGGCCGAATCACCTGTCGCATATCTGGTTACCTACTCGGCTGCGAAAGCAGGCTTGAGCGCAGCGTCTACTGCTCTCACTCGCGAGCTGAGGCGCACCGAAACCCACATCTTGGATGTGCGTCCCCCGCACACCGAGACCGGTCTCGCCGGTCGAGCTATTGCCGGTGACGCACCCAGAATGCCCGAGGGTCTCGATCCCGAGACAGTGGCCGCCATCGTCGTGCAAGGCCTGGCGGATGGGCGGCGGGAGATTCCGGCGAGCAAATTCCAGACTGCCGATTGACACGAGACGCTGGTGCCCTGGGCAGAATTGCGGTCGTTGCTCGACCAACTAGTATCGAACACATGTTCGACAACGTCACAACCCAGTCGAGTCTGTTTGGCTTGGGTCCGACGACCTTCGATCAGAGGTTCTCCAACATGGAGCGTGTCAGGCTCGATCGAGAAGCGTGGCTCGACTACGCGCCCTTGTGGCTCGAAGGTGATGAGTCTCTCTTCTCCGCTCTGGTGGAGCGCGCAGAGTGGACTCAGCCGGTGGTGAAGATGTACGAGCGCGAGGTCCTGACACCGAGGCTGGTCGCTCGAATCGATTCAACAATCCACCCGGTAATCGACCCCATCGTCGCCACCCTTTCGGCGCGGTATGGAAAGAGGCTCGATCAGGTCAGCGCCGGCTGGTACCGCGATGGGAACGATTCGGAGGCATTTCATGGCGACAGGATCGCAAGGGAACGGGACGAGGCAATAGTGGCGACTGTCTCTCTGGGTGGTCCGAGACGTTTCCTGATGCGTCCGAAGTCTGGTGGCGCGAGTTTGACCTTCTCGCTGGGCCACGGAGACCTCGTGGTGATGGGTGGGAGCTGTCAGCGGACCTGGGAGCATTCCGTCCCGAAGGCGAGATCGACTGCCGAGCCGCGCATCGCCCTCATGTTCCGGCACGCATACGACTGAGAGTCGTGCGCGGATAGGAGCCAATGGCCTAGGTTTCGCTACCTATCGAAGGAAGGGAAACTACATGTCTGTCTACAAAGTCGTAGAGCTCGTCGGCACCAGCCCCGACTCGTGGGAGGACGCCGCAAAAGCGGCAGTCTCAACTGCATCCGCTTCTTTGAGGGATCTCAGGATTGCCGAAGTCTCCGACCTCGATCTCCAGATCGATGGGGGAGAGGTCGTGGCGTACCGGGCGAAGGTGAAGGTCTCTTTCAAGCACGAGGCAAGCGACTGACCTGACACCCCTAGCTAGCCGGCTAAGTGACAGCCCTGAAGCCGACGTTTCATTCAGCGTCTGGCTAGACCCCGCAATGTGTCGGTCAGCCGTCGCTCTCCGAGACGGAAGTCGGTGAGACGGTCAGAGACCTGATGCCGATCAGCAGCAGACCGCCGAGACCGACGAGAAGGAGCCCAATGAGGCCGACATCGAGGTCTTCAGGGCCAGTGAAGGGAAGGACCTCGGTACCTAGCACCTCGGTGGCGAGTGTCGTCGACGTCACCTCGGTGCCTCCGACCTCGCCCGGCTGAGTAGTCGTCGTCACTTGCGTGCTACCCACTTCTGTGGACGTGGTGGTGGTCTCGATGCTGGTGCTCGTCGGAGCGATCGTGGTCGATGTGCTCGTCGAAGTCGGTGACACCGCTGGGCAGTCGAAGCCCACTTCGAGCCCTGCCGAGAAGGTCTCGTCGGGTCCCATGATGAGCGTGATCACGATCTCGCTCGGCAATTCCAGAGTGTCGGTCGAAGTGACAGTCCCACCCGGGACAGCTTCGACATCGGGGAGCGTCACATCGTTCGATTCCCCGTGTATCACGAGGTCATTGTTGGGATGAACTGAAGACTGATTGTCAGAGGTTGCCGAGACGGTGCATGTGGCACCGATGAACTCCTCGGGCGTATCGGAGGTGCTGAGGACGATCTCGGAACCTGCTTCGGCGTGAACCATCGTGTCGACCGGGACAACGATGTCGAATTCCTCATCGTCTTCAGCGACTTCGCTGGCTCCCACCACGGGCACGAATGCGAACACCAGAAGCAGCACAGTGATCCATCCGAGAGCTCTGCGGGCCCGGCGGCCCGACTTCGGTGTTTCGTCTTCTTTCGACATGAGTAGTCCCAACCCCTTCTGAGTCTGTTTGAGGCGGATCTACCCAGGTTCGAGCACAATCAAACGGCGAGGGGCGCGGAGGTCGAGCCCGCTCGATGGTTTTGTTGGGGCTGCCGGCCCTAGCGGTTCTCGCTCACGATGCGCCTGGGAACCCAGAGGTCATCGTCGGCTTCTAGCGCAGCTCCGGTGTGTCGTCGGCACATCGCTCCGTGTGGGGTCTGATAGCGCGCTGGAGAATGACATCTCGCGCTACACGCCACCGGAGCATCAGCGAGAGGGGCTGCCGTCACGACTCTCGCTGCAAGCACCACTAGGAGGCCTGCTGCCGCCAATGCCAGCCCAAATGGCCCGGCCATGTCGTTCTCCGGACCTGTGAAGGGGAGGATTTGGGTGCCCTTGACCTCGGTTTCGAGGGTGGTGCTGGTCACATCGGTGCCTGATACTGCGACTGTCGTGGTCGACGAATCGTCCGTGGTCACCGTCGTGCCGCCAACGCTGCTCGTCGTGGACTGTTGCGAAGTCGTGGTGGTTGACAGAGATGTACCGCCGATGGTGGTTGTCGTTTGTGCCGACGTTGAAGTCGTCGCTTGCGTCGTGGTCGAACTACCGCCGACGGGGACGCATTCAAAGGTCACGGTGACCCCAGCAGAGAAGACTCCGTCGGGTCCCATGATCAAAGAGATGACGATGAACTCGGCGAGCTGCACCACTTCGTTTGCATTGACCACACCCCCTGGCGAAGCTTCGACGTCGCTGAGCACAACACCGGCCACGACGAGGTCATTGCCTGGGTGAACCGACGACTGGTTCTCTGACTGGGCGCTCACTTCGCATGTGGCACCGATGAGAGCATCGGGCGTCGGGATGCGGCGTAGGTCGATTTCTGAGCCCGGGGCCGAGCGCACGACCGTGTTCACTGGCACGACGATCTGCAGGTCGGCGTCTCCGACCGGCTCTGCCGCACCAACGGTGGGCACGAGTGCAAAGAGAAGTAACAGAGTTGTTGTCAGCCCGAGCGTGCGTCTCTTTCGATTGCTCTTGCGCCGCGCGGAACCCCCCGTCGCGGATGAGTGCACCCCGGTGGGTGCTGCCTTGTACATGGCTCCCAGCCCTTCGTCCGTATGGCGAACTAAGTAGACCTACCCGCGGGGTCGAACGCCATGACCATAACGCGCCGATAGGTGGCTTGCGGGTATCTGGAGCGGTTGAATCAGAAGACTTTTCGCGGACCGGGCGAGAGCTGCTTCAGCAGGTAATTCACCGATCGTGGCTACGCTTGTGCCATGTGCCGATGGGGGTCCTGGAAGGCAGCTACCAGCTCGATCATGGTCGTGGCTCTGGTCGCAATGGGTTGCACGTCAGGCGAGACCGGCCGGGGTGAGCAGCCCCGGGAGACTCGTGCGACCAATGATCGCGACACCGTAACCACGACCACGACCGGGCCTTCCTCGACCGACCCATCCACGACTACTTCGACCACCGAGGGCGGTATCGACATCGCAGGTGGCATTGGTGTACTTGGTTGTTCGAACACCGCTCAGCATGTCGATGGGTACCTGGCAGCTTCGGAGCTCGACCTTCTGATCCCGACACCGCTCGGGGGAGGCGACCTCGACACGTGGGCCGATTCGTCCAGCCAGGGCTACGAATCCCATTGGCAGGAGCTGCTGGAAAGCGTGCCCCCCGGTTCGATAGAGGACATGTGGGTCCAGATCTGCCCGCGACGGGCCGGCGCGCAGGTGACCAGCGCAGAGGAAAACGCGCTCAAGTCGATTGTCGACCGGCTCAGGGCCGAGTACGGGGATATTGCCATCGCGGTCAGCGGGATCAATCTCTACGAAGAGGGCTACGTATGCCGCAAAATGGGGGAGCACGGTGTGGGGCTGTCATGGGCTCTAGCCGACTGGGGAGTCGCCAACCTCGGGCTGGTCAGAGGGCCGGAGACCGGACCCCTGGGCCCGGGCACGGTCGACGAGGACGGATGTCACCTCTCCCCGGCGGGCGAAGCACTTGTCGGCCAGCAGCTCGTCGAGTGGTTTGACGGACCCTGAGTCTCCCTCGCTGTGGACTGGGACCCTTTCCCGGATGTGTTTCTGGCTACGTTCGCCGGTACTGTTTCGCCCGGTGGTATCACCGGAGCGTTCACCGGACATCGTCTGCGGCGGCAGCCGACGGACCGGATTGAGATGTCCTCGCGGGAGGGTTGACGAACTTGACAGATAATTCTGAGGTCTGGCCTGGCCGCGCCTACCCCCTTGGAGCCACCTACGACGGCGGTGGCACCAACTTCGCGCTCTTCTCCGAGATCGCCGAGAAAGTGATCTTGTGCCTATTCGATGATCGCGGGCGTGAGAGACGCATTCCTATCGACGAAGTCGACGGATTCGTGTGGCACGCCTACCTGCCGGAGGTCGGTCCCGGACAGCGGTACGGATACAGAGTTCAAGGCCCCTGGGATCCGGTCCGAGGCCATCGCTGTAATCCGAACAAGCTACTGATCGACCCATACGCCAAGTCGATTGACGGCGAGGTCGATTGGCACGAGGCATGTTTCGGCTACGACTTCGAGGATCATGACTCTCGGAACGAGCTCGACAGCGCACCACACGTGCCAAAGAGCGTGGTTCACAACCCCTACTTCGACTGGCGGGTCGATCACCGTCCCGCGACACCGCTTCATCAGACGATCATCTACGAGACGCATGTGAAGGGATTCACGATGACGCACCCGGGGATCCCGGAGCATCTTCGGGGTACCTACGCCGGGCTGAGTCATCCCGTCGCCATCGACTACCTGACGGAGTTGGGCGTCACAGCCGTCGAGCTGATGCCGGTGCATCAATTCATCGACGATGCCCCGCTCGTGGCTCGGGGCCTCACCAACTACTGGGGCTACAACTCGATCGGCTTCTTCGCTCCCCACAACGGCTACACGTCTCGCCCGGGCGAACAGGTCGAGGAGTTCAAGGCGATGGTGCGCGCCCTGCACGAGGCGGGCATCGAAGTGATACTCGACGTGGTCTACAACCACACGGCCGAGGGGAACCATCTCGGGCCCATGCTGTCCTTCAAGGGCATCGACAACGCTGCCTATTACCGACTCGTGCCGGATGATCTACGCCACTACTTCGACACAACGGGCACAGGCAACAGCTTGAACGCGGGCAACCCGCACAGCCTCCAGCTGATCATGGACTCCCTCCGCTATTGGGTCACAGAAATGCATGTCGACGGATTCCGGTTCGACCTGGCGGCGAGCCTGGCTCGACAGTTCTACGAGGTAGACCGACTGTCATCGTTCCTGAACATCATCCAACAGGACCCCATCGTCAGCCAGGTCAAACTGATCGCCGAGCCCTGGGATCTCGGCGAAGGTGGCTACCAGGTGGGCAACTTCCCCCCCGTTTGGTCGGAGTGGAATGGCAAGTACCGCGACACGGTGCGGGACTTCTGGAGAGGGGAGCCGTCGACGGTCGCCGAGCTGGCTTCACGTCTCACCGGCAGCTCCGACCTCTACCAAGCCGACACCCGCCGCCCCGTGGCCAGCATCAACTTCGTTACAGCACACGACGGCTTCACGCTCAACGACCTGGTCTCCTACAACGAAAAGCACAACGAGGACAACGGTGAAGGGAACCGTGACGGGGAAAGCCACAACCGGTCATGGAATTGTGGGATCGAGGGCGACTCCGATGATCCAGACGTTGTCGAATGCCGACGTCGCCAGAAGCGGAACTTCCTCACGACGCTGATGCTGTCCCAAGGGGTGCCGATGTTGTTGGGTGGTGACGAGATAGGGCGCACCCAGGGCGGCAACAACAACGCCTACAACCAAGACAACGAAACATCTTGGTATGACTGGGAGAACGTCGACGAAGAGCTACTCGAGTTCACCCGGCGTCTGATAAGACTCCGCAAGGAGCACCCGATATTCAGGCGGAGGCGATGGTTCCAGGGTCGCCCCATCCGAGGCTCACTCGACATCGCCTGGTATCGGTCCGACGGCCAGGAGATGAGTGAGGATGACTTCAACACAAGTCACCGGCGCAATCTGGGCATGTATCTCAATGGAGATGCGATCCAGGGAAGGGGGACCTACGGCCAAAAGGTCCGTGACGACTCATTTCTCGTGCTCATGAACGCGAACGCCGAAGTGAAGGAGTGGAAGCTTCCAGCCGAGCTCGAGGGAGAGTGGCATGTCGTGATCGATACCAGTGGAGAGCGGGCCGAAGGCGATCAGGTCTCCAATGGCTCCCTGGCCGTCCCTGGCCGATCCACGGTCGTGCTCGTTGCGGCAGGCGCACCCGCTCGGTCAGCGCAGCGTGTCCAGGATCCCGCTTAAGGGGACTCGGACCCAATCTGGCCGGTTGTTTATCTCGTACTCCAGCTCGTAGCCGGCCTTCTCGACGATGAGCGCATCGAGGAGCTTGCGGGTCTGCTCGATGTCCGTGGGCACTATCGATGCCCCGTCGACAGCTTTGAGGTAGCCATTGAGAAACTCTGCGGCCAGCAGTCGATGCAGAGACTGAGCCCACTCGGCAAGGAACTCCTTCCCCTCCTCGCCCGGTCCTTGATCCGACACCTGTTGGAGGGCCATCAACATCGCGTAGTTGAAAGACCGCACCATGCCCGCGACATCGCGTAGCGCCAGGCGCTTCAGACGGCGCTCCGACAGCGGCCGCTGTGGCTCGCCCTCGAAGTCGATGATGATGAAGTCCTTCCCGGTGTAGAGGACCTGACCGAGGTGGTAATCACCGTGGATCCGGATCCGGTCTACCTCGACTCTCGCCGACATGACCTCCTTGATGTGCGCCAGAAGGTCGCCTTCAGCCTCGATCAGCTCGTTGACCAGCTCGGCGTCATCGTCAGGGAGATGTGCGCGGCGGCGCTTGAGGAGGCCGACACTGGTGCGGACCGTGGAGCGAATCGCCTGGTAGAGCGAGCGCAGCTGCAATGTAGAGATCGGTTGGGTGCCAAAGGTCGGATGAGTCGGGTCGGAGGCGAGGGCGAGGTGGAGCTCACCCGTCCGCTGACCCAGGAGCCTGGCATCAACCATCAGAGGACCCATCAACTCTCGCCCCGCCTCCAGTTGCCTCTCGGTTACGTCCAAGGGATGGCTTCTCTTGGGAGGGTCACCGACTTCGCCGAGCTTGGCGGCGATGGTCTCCAGGGTGATCAAGGCATTGTCATAGAAGTGGTCGAAAGCGTTGGCCTGTGCCGGGACGAACTCTTGGAAGAAAGCCAACGCCGAGGCTTCACCATCGACCTCCACCTCCACGAGTGCTTTGGTCTCTGGTGTATGGGGAAACTTTGCGCCCTTCGTCAAGAAGCGACCCACCTCGACCTCCGGGTTTGGTCCCGCCTCAACCTTTCGGAACAGCTTCATCATCAGGTCCTCCCCAAAGAAGACCGACGTGTTCGTCTGCTCGAGGCCCCCCATTCGGACGGGGGCGTCTGTCGTCGCCTTCGCCAGCCTCCGGGATCCAGGGAAGTTGCCGGAAGACAGGACCACCCGTCTGCCCTTGACCTTTTTGGTGCTGCCCGCGAGGCGGAGCAAAGCCTTGGAGAACTGCTCGTCCTGCATTGCGTCGTAGAGGACAGCGTCTTCCTCACCTGGTGCATGGACCGTTGCAATGATTGACTCGGGTATCTCGGTGGACACTCGGAGCGCTTCGGGGCCCGACGCCATCGAGAGCGGAATCACATAGTTCTCGGGGTCGCCTTCGACGTAGTCCACTCTGAGGAACGCGATGCGCGCTCCGGTTCCGGGGACCTCGAGGATGTCGATGAGATCCGTCTCACGAATCGTCCTGGCTTTGCTGCGGAACCACCGTCTATGGACGATATCGGCGGCCAAGGCGCGCTGGAGCTGGGCTCTGGCCCTCCAGACACTGCTGAGCTGGCCCCTTAGATTGATGCGTGGTGTCTCGTGCTCGTCGGCTTCCGACTCGGCCGGCGCCATGGAGAACCAGAAGAGCTCGTGAGGTCCGACTGTCATCGGATAGGGCTCTTCGGCTACTTGCGGGAAGCGAGCCCTTCCCAGGACTTCCACCGGCGAGTACCCGGCAAATTCTTCCAGCTCAAGAGAGACAGGCTGGGTGTGACGGGAGAGGTTGGCGACCACGAGCACCGCTTTGTCTTCGAGTCTGCGCAGGAAGGTGAGGACCTTCGGGTTGTCGGAGTTGACGAACTCGAGCGTTCCTCTCGATAGCTCCGGCAGGCTCCTCCTTATCCGCAGGGCCCGCTTCATCCACCACCAGAGGGAGTTCGGGTTGTCCCGCTGGATCGCCACGTTGACCGCCTCGTAGTGGTACTCGGGGTCGGTTATCACCGGAAAGTAGAGCTTCTGCGGATTCGTCTCGGAGAACCCTGCGTTACGGTCACCCGACCATTGCATCGGGGTCCTCACACCATTGCGGTCGCCTAGATAGAAGTTGTCTCCCATGCCGATCTCGTCGCCGTAGTAGATGACGGGCGCTCCAGGCAGGGACAGCAGAAGCCCGTTCATCAATTCGATCTCACGGCGGTTGTTGGCCAGCAGCGGCGCGAGTCGACGCCTGATGCCTACGTTGATCCGCATCTGCGGATCACCCGCATAGACGCGGTACATGTAGTCGCGCTCCTCGTCGGTCACCATCTCGAGTGTCAGCTCGTCGTGATTGCGCAGGAAGATCGCCCACTGGGACGACTCCGGGATCTCGGGCGTCTGCTCGAGGATGTCGATGATGGGGAACCGGCTCTCCATCCGGAGGGCCATGAACATCCTGGGCATCAGTGGGAAGTGGAATGCCATGTGGCACTCATCCCCGTCTCCGAAGTAGGCCACGGAGTCCTCGGGCCATTGGTTTGCCTCGGCGAGGAGCATCCGATCCTCGAAGTTGTCGTCGACGTGAGCTCGGAGCTTCTTGAGAAAGTCGTGAGTGCGGTCGAGGTTCTCGCACATCGTCCCGTCTTGTTCATACAGATAGGGGACCGCGTCGAGGCGAAGTCCGTCGACACCCATCTCGAGCCAATAATCCAGTGTCTCGAAGATGGCTTCATGAACCGCAGGATTCTCGAAATTGAGATCGGGCTGATGCGAGAAGAACCGGTGCCAGTAGTAGGCCTTGGCTATCGGATCCCAAGTCCAATTGGACGACTCCGTGTCCTGGAAGATGATGCGAGCGTCGGAGTACAACTCGGTGGTGTCGGACCACACATAGAAGTCGCGCTCGGGGCTTCCCTCTGGAGCGCGTCTCGCCCTCTGGAACCAGGGGTGCTGGTCTGACGTGTGATTGATGACGAGCTCTGTGATGACTTTCAGGTCTCGGGCGTGCGCCTCCCTGAGGAAGCGCTTGAAGTCCCGCATGGTGCCGTACGACGGGTTGATCGACAGGTAGTCGGCTATGTCGTAGCCGTCGTCCTTCAATGGGGACGGGTAGAAGGGCAGAATCCAGATCGCGGTGACGCCGAGATCTCGCAGGTAGTCGAGCTTGCTGGTGAGGCCGCGGAAGTCACCGATGCCGTCGCCGTTCTCATCCCTGAAGGCGCGGACGTGCACCTCGTAGATGACAGCGTCGTGGTACCACCTTGGCTCAGATGTAGTAGTCAAAGTCCTGCTCGGTCCTCGTTTGGCGCCTCACGTGAAAGACATGGGCAGGTGTTCCCTCTACGTCGAGCTGCACGAAGTTGTGGGATCCCGTCCAGACATAGCGTCGATCCGTCAGAAGGTCATGGAGCTGATACTGCTGCTCTGGCTCGAGCCTCAGAGCAGCGAGGTCGAGGTCGACCCACGCCGATTGGGTGTGATGTGGGTCCAGCGTGACGATGACCAAGACCGTGTCGGTGCCGGAGCTCTTCGAGTAAGCGAGGATCATTTCGTTGTCGGTGTCGTGGAACACGAGGTTTCCGTTGCGTTGCAGCGCCGGATGCGCACGGC
>QQVI01000227.1 GCA_003388545.1 Actinomycetota bacterium | reverse complement strand
TCGGCGAGGTCATCGGGGTTGCACAGGAATTGATTGGATCGTCTCTGTTCGACCCCGAGGCGTGTAAGCAGTGCTCGCAACTCGCGCGAGTTCGGCTCCGTGGCCTCGAGTTGCGAAGGGTCGTGCTCCTCTATGTGGTCGAAGAGACCCTGCCGAAACGACTCTGCCTGGCGGTAGTCGACGTCGAAGCCGCTACCACGCAGTTCCTCCGCGAAACGCCTCATTGCCGTGATGACCAGGTGAAGTCGCTGGCGGTGAAATGTGCGGGCTTCCATCGTCGCCGCACTCTCGATCATCAGTATCCGATGCGTCTCCGGCTCCGACTGCGCGAGTGCACCTATCCGGCGGTTGAGTTGGTCACCGAGGATCCAGAGCGTCTTCATCTAGCGATCTTGCCAGAGTGCAGAGGTAGTGGTCGGTGTGTCGTGTTCGCCCAGCGAGTCAGCCCGAGCGCCGCAGTGCCACCACTGCGATGTCGTCGCGAGGATGGCCATCCTGGAACGCGACGCAGTCTTGGGCGAGCCTCTCGGGAATTTCTGAGACCTCGAGTGAAGGCGTTCGACTCAGGTAGGTGGTGAGTCTGTCCTCTCCAAAGAACTCGTCGCCGGATCTCCCTTCAGTAACTCCATCGGTTATCAGCACCAGTGTCTCCCCGACCTCGAGCTCGAACCGCTCTACCTCCTGGTTGATCTCTGAGAAACCGCCGAGGAGGGTCCCGGGACTGCCCAGTTTGTGTGTTCGGCCAGCTTCGTCGATCTTCCAGGGCAGCGGGTGGCCTGCCGAGCTCACTGCGACCCGTGGCTTCTCTTCTGCCAGGTCCAGGCGGATCATGGCGACCGTGGCGGTCGTATCCATCCGCTCGAGGAGGAGAGCTTCGTTCACGTCGCGCAGGATCTTCTTGAGATTCGACGTCTCCATGGAGGCACCCCTGATCGCGTAGCGGATGAAGGCCGTCATTGCGGCAGCACCCGCACCCTTCCCGCAGACGTCTCCGATCGTGACCATCCAAGAGGTTGCACCTAGCTGGAACACGTCGTACCAATCTCCCCCGACTTCAGACCCGTCGCCGGCCGGCCGATACGCAGCCGAGACGTCGAGGCCTGGAATCGAAGGGACTGTGGGCGGGATCAGGCTTCTCTGCAGCGTCTGGGCGAGGTCCCGGGCCCGAGACTCGGCTTCTTCCGCCAGCTTTCTCTCGGCGAGCAACTCACGCTCGTAGCTCCTTCGGTCCACGGCCCTGAAGATGGCGATGTCGATGACGCCGTCTGGATCACCCGGGGTCGATGTCGAGGCGTTGAGGAGCGCAGGGACAGGACCGCTGGGCGTTGCTATCTCCACCGCCACTTCGTTGACCTGACCCTGCATGTCGAGCAGGGGCCCGAGATGGGTGTCCCAGAAAATGCGATCACCCGCGCGGAGGAGATCGAGAAATATGGGCAGGTCTTCACCCGAGCCGATTTCCAGCCACTTACGGAATGTCCCGTTTGCCTCCAGAATGGTGCCGGTCCTGGTCATCGTGAGCAGACCGCACGGAGCACGGTCATATGCTCGGGACCCGTCAGACTGTTCAGCCAGCCGGGGCTCTGTCCTCACAAGAACTCTCTGATGGCTTGGACCGTCTCCTCGGGAGCGCTCAGGTTGGGGCAGTGACCGGTGGCCCTCATCTTCCTGTAGAGGGCGTTGGGGAGCCGTCGATGCACGTACTCGCCCACGAACTCGGGGGCTATCACGTCGTCAGAGCACTGCAGCACGAGCGTCGGGATCTCGACTTCAGGGAGGTCGTCTCGATTGTCGGATTTGAACGTAACCTTTGCGAAGTGGGCGGCGATGTCCGGGTCGGTTCGACAAAAGCTATTGGTGAGCTCTTGGCCGAGCTGCGGCCTGTCGTCGTTTCCCATGATCAGTGGAGCCATCTGAGCCGACCAACCGAGGAAGTTGCTTTCGAGCGAGACGAGCAGATCGTCGATTTGATCTTCGGTGAAGCCGCCGCGATACCCATCGTCGTCGATGTAGCGGGGTGAGGGGCCGACCAGGATCAGTTTCGAGAAGGTTTCAGGGCTTTGTCTTGCAGCCAGGACGCCCATCATCGACGCAACGCTGTGGCCGATGAATATCACCTCGGAGAGTTCGAGCTCCCGGCATATTTCCGAGATGTCGCTCGCATAGCCGTGAAGGCTGTCGTACTTCTCGAAGTCGTACGCGTCGAGGTCGGAGCCACCGGCACCGACGTGGTCGAAGAGGATGATGCGGTGCGTGTCCTCGAAGGCGGGCACGACGTGCCGCCACATGTTCTGGTCACACCCATAGCCGTGGGCGAACAGCATGGGCTGACCGTGTGGGACGCCGGCGACGGTGACGTTGTTACGGAGTAGGACGCTTGAAGGGGGGATCAAGTAAGCATACGTTGCCTCCAGTCGAAAGGGGAGGTTGGTTCGAGGTCTCGTCTACCCGAATGGCCGGTTGGTGGCTAGCTTCTCATCTGTGAGACCTGCCCGGCCTGAGATCGTGTCGATGGTGCTCGCCGGCGGGATGGGCAAGCGCCTCCTCCCGCTTACCAGGGATCGCGCCAAGCCGGCCGTTCCCTTCGGCGGGCACTACCGACTCATTGACTTCGCTCTGTCCAACCTCGTGAACGGTGGCTACCGCAAGATCGTGGTCCTGACCCAGTATCTGAGCGACAGCCTCAATCGCCACCTGGCGCTCACATGGCGGATGTCCACTTTGCTCGGCAACTATGTGACCTCTGTGCCCGCCCAGATGCGCATGGGGGAGCGATGGTTTCTCGGATCCGCAGATGCGATCCTCCAGAACCTCAACATCCTGCACGACGAGAGACCGGAGCACGTCTTCGTCTTCGGCGCAGACCACATCTACAGGATGGACCCGAGCCAGATGCTTGCCCAGCACATCGAGACCGGCGCGGGAGTCACCGTCGCAGCCATAAGGCGACCGATCGAAGAGGCACCTGAGCTCGGCGTGATCGAACGCGGGGATGGCACGGAGATCTCAGCCTTCCTGGAGAAGCCGAAGACGGCCAAACCGCTTCCCGATGATCCCTCGATGGTGTTCGCTTCAATGGGCAACTACGTCTTTGAGACCGAGTTCCTCTACGACATCGTCAGTGCCGACGCCGAGGCGGATGGCTCGAAGCACGACATCGGAGGCGACCTCATCCCAAGAGCTGTGTCGATGGGACAGGCGCACGTGTATGACTTCGCCGACAACGACGTGCCCGGCTCTTTGGAGCGAGATCGCGCCTACTGGCGGGACGTCGGCTCGGTGGATGCCTATCACGATGCTCACCTCGATCTCGTCGAGCCAGAGCCGGTCTTCAACCTCTACAACTCTGCATGGCCGATCTACACGGCGAGCGTCACCGCTCCACCGGCGAAGGTGGTTGCAGACAAAGGCATCTCGGGCGAGATCGTCAACTCCATCCTCAGCAATGGAGTCATCGTCTCCGGGGGGTCGGTGAAGCGTTCGATTGTGTCCCCGGGAGTGCGTGTGGACGGCGGGGCGACGGTCGAGGAGTCGATAGTGCTCCACGGTGTCAAGGTGGGCCCTGGTGCGACCGTGCGAAGGGCGATCGTGGACAAGAACGTGATGATCCCGGAAGGCGCCGAGGTCGGAGTGGATCCCGAACGCGACGCCGCCCGGTTCCATGTCTCCGAGAGTGGAGTCGTGGTCATTGGCAAGGGCGATGTGATCAGCGAGCCGAGGTGAGGCCTCGATAGAGCTCGAGGTATTGGCGTGAGGGCCGCATCCAGGACCAATCCTGAGACATGCCGAGACGACGAATCTGACCTCTCCGCTTGGTCGATCTCCAGGCCCTTATCGCCCTCGACACGGCGTTGGTGAAGTTCTCAGCGGTTGGCTTGACCGCGACGAATCCCGTTCCGGTGGTTGGGTTGGCGTCTGCGTCCACGACCGTGTCGGCGAGCCCCCCAACGTTGGTCACCACCGGGATGGCCCCGTACCGCATTGCCTGCATCTGGGTGAGCCCGCAAGGCTCGAATCGGCTCGGAACGAGGTAGATGTCGGATCCGCCGAAGATCAGGTGGGCGAGTTGCTCGTCGTAACCATGTCGGAACCTGAAGAGGTCGGGCATCAAGCCGGCGACCCTTTCGGCCGACTCGGCAAGTGGAGCCTCGCCGGATCCGAGCAACACCATTCGCGCTCCCAGTTCGTCGACGATTTTGGCTACCTCCAAGGCGATGTCGACTCCCTTTTGGCCAGTGAGCCTGGTGACCATTCCGATGATTGGGTCTCTCGAAGCGCTCCAACTCAACTCTTCAGAGAGGCGGCGGCCCAGCTCGCGTTTGCGGGACGGGTTTTCGGTGTCGTAATGGACCGGCAGGTGCGGGTCGGCTGAGGGGTCCCAGATGTCGGTTTCGATGCCGTTGAGGATCCCGCTGAACCGGCTGCCCCTCGCCGCAAGTGGCCCGTCTAGGCCGAAGCTTGTCTCAGGCCGCAAAAGCTCCGTTGCAAAGGTGGGGCTGACCGTCACAACCCGGTCGGCGAGCGCAATGGCCCCGGTCAGCGGGTTGGTTCCGCCATACCACTCGTAGGCTTCCGGCCGCCGCTCGAGCACAGACAGCCACAGCCCCGATGTCGTCCCCTGATAGGCCGGGTTGTGCATCGTGAGGACCGTTGGAGGGGGATCTTGCAGGAACCCGAGGGTGGCACCGGTGTGCCAGTCGTTCAGGTGAAGGACATCTGGACGACGGTCCTCCACCAGGGCAGCGATGGCTGCCGAAAACGCCATGAACCTGAAGTCGTTGTCAGGCCAGCCCTCACCCGATTGGTCTGTGTAGGGGTGTGGTCGCGTCAGTGTCTCGCTCGACACCAGGGTGACCTGGCCCGCCGGTGTGTCGAGTGTGCCGGCGCGAGCCCCTCCAACCCAGCCCGGTACGTCCAGATCGATCCCACCGGCGCCCTCGCCTTCGTAGTCGGGCAAGACCACCTCCATCTGAATCCCCAGATCGCGGAGAGCGCGGACGAGGCCAGAGGAGGCGTCGCCGAGCCCGCCGACCTTGACCTTCGGCGCGAACTCGGCGGTGGCAAAGAGGACTTTCATGTCAGGTCGTCGAGGTAGAGGGGGAGCATCTCGCACCAGGTTGGCCAATCGTGGTGATGCTCCTCGGACCAGACATCAACCCTGTTGGGTATTGCCTTTGCGCCCAGCACATGACCCATCGCCCAGGTCTCACCTGGATTCTCCCAGTCTCCTGACCCGGTTGCCAGCACGATGAATCGGGCCCGGATATGGTCGAGCTGCTCGCCCGACAACCCGGGCAGGTAGTGAAGCGGCGACGAGAAATAGAAGTCGTCTGAGAACGAGCCGCCGAGCTGAGGGGAGAGGTCGTAGGTCCCGCTCATGCCGACCGCAACCCTGAACACTTCGGGGTGCCGGCACAGTGCAGCGACCGCGTTGAAGGCTCCAATGGATGCGCCGGCGGTTGTGATCTCGATTTGCTCGTCTCGACAGTCGGAGCGAATCGCGGGGACTACCTCGTCCCTGATCACAGAGGAGTAGCTGTTGAAGAGCCAGGCTGTGTGGTTCGGGTCCCGGCGCTCGAGAAGACTGCGACCGGCGACGCTGTCGATCGAGTAGACCTTGATGCGGCCCGCCCCCAGGAGCCCACCGAGCGCAGAGACGAGACCGAAACGCTCTATCTCCTCGGCGTCGCCGCCGGCCGTGGGGAAGATGAGCACCGGGCTGCCGATCTCACCCCATCTGACCAACGTGACCGTGCCATCGATACGGTCGGAGTGCCAGCGCTCGACCGACTTCACACTCGGGACAGCCGGTCCGATTCTGTGTGCACCCAAAACTGGAGCAGGCCCCAGAAATGGTCTGTGAATCCATCCACTTCGTGAGCGGGGAACATCGCCGCCACTTTCGCCGTCACTGCGTCCCGGGCCCGATCTGACGACATGTACTCGAGCGTGATCTCGTCGAGGTTCGCCAATTGGGTATCACAGAACTCCTCGAACCGCTCGGTCTCGAACCGCTGCCGCGCTAGTGATGCATACGCTCCCAGCTTCTCGCGATACGTGCGGTCCGAGTCGGCGATCGTCAAGTACTCCTTCCATCTCAGGTCGAAGTCCATCTGCTTGTTCGTCGCAGCGCAGAAGAGCGACCAGCGAAGCAGGGCTTTGGCAAGCCATGGGAGGTGATAATGCAGCGAGGTCACCTGGGAATCCGGGTTGGCGTTGGCGAAGTCGATCGGATAGAACTCGCCGTCCTGGCGGAGTGCTTCACATGAGTTGAAGTCCCAACCGAAGAAGCTGTTGATCGTCATGACCATGTCGGTCAGCAGCTGGGTCTCTTCGGAGTCGACGAAGTCGAACTCAACCTTGTAGCGATCGTGGAGCGGTGCCCCGGGGTCATACTTCATGATGTTGACCTGGGGCCCGACGCCGAGGGCACGCACGAAGAGGTCGTGGGGGTCGACTGCGGCCTGGAGATGCATGATGCGCGACCCACTCGAGTTGTAGGCCTCCATCAGGTCTCCGGCATCCTCCACGCGAGACACACCCTCCCAAGCCCCACCGTCGTAAGGCTTCAGATAGGCCGGATATCCGATCCTTTCCCCGAGCTCGGCAAGGTCGAACATCTGGGCGTATCGATCGAGTGTGAACTCGAGGTCGGGGCTGGGCTCGTACTCGCGCGGCGGCAGGAGCATCGTCTTCGGGATGGGTAGGCCGAGCCGGAGCATCGCCGCATAGGACGTGTGCTTCTGCATCGACTGGAGCGTGAACGGGCTGTTGAGCACATAAACGTCATCCATGAGGATCGCCTTCTTGAGCCACTCGCGTGATGTGTGATACCAGGGCGTCAGGCGATCTATCACCAGGTCATAGCGAGTGGGCTGTCGGAGGTCGAACGGCTCGATGGTCACCCGCTCCACCTCGAAGCGGATCTCTTCACCTCCTACGGTCACCGGGCCGATCCGGGCGATGATGTCTTCGTAGAAGGCCGGCCAGCAGATGTCGGCACCCAGGGAAAGGCCGATCCTTCGTGTCGTGCTCATGTCTGTGAGGCTACCCGGGCTCAACCGGCCAGCACCGAGAGCAGGTCTGCTTCGAGCCTGTCCCGCCAGCAGAGCCAATGGTGACCTGCGTTGACCTCCGTATAGGAGAGCTTCGGAACCTGCTGCGCGAGCTGGGGGACGACGACTCTGTGATCCTCGACCAGGCCGTCGAAAGTCCCACACGAGATCGCAATTCGCTCGGGCAGGGCGCCGGGGTCAGCGAGAATCTCGCTCGTCAGGCGCGTCGCAGGTGCGAGAACCCTGCCTCGCCGAAACGGCCCGCCCAGTGCTTGCACCAGCGAAGCGGATTGGAGCATCAGCGAGTCGATGGCGCCGGGACGACGGTAGGCGAGGGAAATCGACGCCACGCCGCCAAGGCTCGCTCCACCAGCAACGACCTGAGCAAAGGAGTGCTCGGACGCGAGTGCGGGGAGCAGCTCGTCCAGCACATGGCTGATGTGACGCTCGTTGTCCGGGTATTCGCTGTTGCGGTGCGCGGGCTGATGAAGGAGAACGAGTGGTGGGTCGATCCGTCCCGCCTGGCAAAGGGCACTCAGACACTGCTCGAACGAGGCGTAATCGAGGTAGTCGCTCCCATCGTGAAGCACCAGTAACGCGCCAGCCGCACCGTTCGTGTAGCCGGGCGGTTCGAGAACCCAATGCGCCCGTGGCTCCTCCCACACCTCGGACTCCACGGTTAGCTCTGAGATGGTCGCTCGAGGCGGATCTGCGCGCACCCAGGCCGGAGCTTCGTAATGCCGGCCCGTTGCCACTGAATTGGAGCCAAAGGGGTCCTTCGCCCTTTGAGGGTTAGTGGGGTCGAGGATGGTGCGCTTTCTCCCGCCTCTGGTGACGGCGAACTTGTACTCGATCAAGGAGTCACTGGGGGCCACCACAGGAACCTGCCAGATGTTGGACCCTGCGAGCTTCGACATGCCTTCGACGGGCGGAAACCGGTCTTCCATGATGACGAGCTCGACATCATCGGCGTCGCCTTCGAAGAAGAAGACGAAGCCATCGTCAGTAGTGATGGGCGAAGCCCCGTCCTGAGACTCGATCAGGCGGCGGGTCTCGTCGTCGTTCGACACGGGCGGCAGACTATCGGACGTGGGGCGCCAGAGGGGCATGTGGCGGCCGCGACGCTCGAACGAAGGCGCGGCCGATCAAGCCGATTTCCAAGCTTCGCCTCCAGTCGGCCATCATCGGGCCTCGTGAGGCGACTCGTTGGATGGTTGATCGGAGGCATTGCGGCGGTCTCAGTGGTGATGTTCTTCCTCATCGGGCCGGACATCAGCTGGCAGTTGCTCACTCATGGGCCGACGACTGTTTGGGATCATCTCGAATACCCGACCCGCAGCCTGAGTCCCAGCCCGGAACCGGTCCCGTGGCAGGAGAGCGAGGCGACGGCCGGGTTCGTCGACGACAGCCTCCTCGACTCTCTCGAAGCCAGCCAGAGCCTGGCGTTCGTGGTCGTCGACGGGGGAGTGATCGTGTGGGAGTGGTACCGCGACGATCACGGCCCGGACACGCCATCGATGCTGTTCTCCGCATCGAAGTCGATTGTCTCGCTCCTGATAGGCGCCGCAATAGACGATGGCCTCATTGGCTCGGTCGATGACGTGGTGACCGAATACATCCCCGAGCTCTCAGAGGGTGGCTTCGATCGCGTCACGATCGAAGACCTCCTGCGGATGGATTCGAGCATGGACTATGTGGAGGACGACAACCCGATTGGCATCCACATCAGGTTCAACTACACCCAAAGCCTGGCCGACGAGATTCTCGACCTGGAGGTTCGCGAGGCGAGCGACCCCGTATTCCGGTACAAGTCGGGTGACAACGCGCTACTCGGGTTGGTCCTGGTTCGAGCCCTCGGTGACACATCCCTCACCGAATACCTCGAGCGGAGGCTCTGGCACCCACTCGGTGCAGGGAACGCAGGCTCATGGAACGTGGACGCCGATGGCGGCCTCGAGCGGACATGGTGTTGTCTTGCGATGACTGCCAGGGATCTCGCCCGGTTCGGGCAAATGGTCTCGAACGGCGGGACGTGGGACGGCGAGCGGCTCATCTCAGAAGATTGGATCGAGGCATCGGTTGCGCCCGGATTCTCCCCCGACAGGTGGCCGGCTGAGTACTCGGGCTCGGTCCTCGCCAACTATGGCTACCAGTGGTGGGTGCTCGACGATGGCTCGCACCTGGCATTGGGGAAGGCGGGTCAGTACCTGTTCGTCGACCCGACGAGAGATGTCGTGATCGTGCGCCTCGGTGAGAGCCAGGGCGAGTATTCCTGGGCAACGATCATGCAAGAGATCGCCTCGGGCCTCGGCTGAAGAAGGGCCACTCGCGCCGGTTCATGTTGCGGGCCGATTTTTACCGCAGGGCAGGCTTTGCGGGTACAAGCAGTCCGGGTACGGCAAGGACCTCTCCGCTTACGCGCTCGAGGACTACACCCGCATCAAGCACGTCATGGCGAACCTGAACTCTTGACCGGAGCTGTGTCAGAGCGGGGGTATGTGGGCGAGCTTGTCCGGGTTGAGCACGGCTCGTAGCGCGACGACCAATCCTTCTTCGATCTCAAAGGCAAGCGCTGCAATCACCCGGCCATCGAGCACACCGAGGAGGCCGGGGTCTCCGTTCACCAATGCGAACACGATCTTCGTCCCCTCCGGGGTTTGTGGTGCGACGCCCACCATGTGACGCGCCACGCGAGTCGCTCCAAAGAGCGGATGCCGGGCAGCACGGGCCACTCCTCCGCCGTCCGACCACAAGACGACGTCTTCGGCGAAGACTGCCGCGACCCCTTCGACATCGCCTTGGCTGACCCTGTCGACGTATCTCATGATGATCTCGAAGTCGCTCGGTGCGGCGGTCGTCCGCCGACCCTGGTCGCCGGCCTTGTCACGGGCGCGGCTCGCGATCTGACGGCAGTTGGCTGGAGATTTGTCGACGATGGGTGAGATTTCGGCGTAATCCATGTCAAAGACCTCGCGCAGGAGCAGCACCGCACGCTCGACCGGGTTCAACTCGAGAGCCGCCAGTAATGCCATCGACAATGATTCCGCTTCGAGCACGATGGCGGCTGGATCCTCGGCCTGGGAGGTGACCATCGGCTCGGGGAGCCACGGCCCGACGTACCGTTCCCTCCTAGCCCGAGCCGACTTGAGTCGATCGATGGCGAGCCTGGTGGTGATCGTCGTGAGGTAGGCGTCGGGAGAGTCGATTTTGCCGGTGTCGACACCCCGCCACCTCAGATATGCGTCCTGGACGACATCTTCGGCCTCCATGACACTCCCGAGCATCCCGTAAGCGATTCCGGCCAGACGAGACCGGTTTCGCTCGAAGGCCTCGATGTCACTCATATGCAGATTCTGATCTGCTTTCGCCGACGATGTCTGCCCACCCCTGGCGGACACTCGTGAACCTCGGCTCCCAACCCGCAACGTCTTTGAACTTCCTGTTGGTCACACGGTGGGAGATTGTCACCAGACCGGCCGACTCACGCATTGCGAGTTTGGCGAAAACAGTTGGGACCCGGCGCGGATTGGTGGCACCAACCGCCTCGGCAAGGATCTGCGCATATGCGGCAGCCGTGACTGGCTCGTCATCGGTTACGTTGTACGTGCCGCCAGGCACACTCAGAGATGCCCGCAACGCGTTCGCCGCGTCCTGCGAGTGAATGCTCGAGACGTAGTTGTCTCCTTTACCAACTACTGGTAGCTGTCTGGCTTTCGCCGCTGAGATGAACTCAGCGGACGCCTTGTCTGGACCGTACAGGCGCGACAGGCGCAGCACTATGCCTGTGCCTCCGTGCTCCTGAAAGCGAGCTACCTGTGCTTCGGCTTCGATGGCGGAGTCGAGCACGTTCCACACGGGCTCCACCCTGGCGTGCTCGTCGAGCCACCCCTCGCCTCCATCGGCGTAGATCAGCGTGACCGACTGCTGTATGAATCTCTCTACGTTTCCTGCGAGTGCCGCGTCGACCAGCAGCCTCGTGGTGTCGCGACGGAGGCGGTCGTTCATCGTCCACGACTCTCTCTTCGTCATCGCGGCCTGGGGCGGTATGGAAGTGGCGAAGTGGATCACTGTGTCTATGCCTCCGATCGCGGATCGGATCGAGTCCTGGTCGAAGAGGTCGACATGGGCGGGACGAGCCCCTATCGCCTCGAGCCATGCTGCATCGCCCTCCGACCGGGAAACGGCGGTGACGTCGTGCCCGTCGGAAACGAGCAAGGGGACCGATACTCGGCCGAGGACACCTGTGGCACCGGTGAAAAGAACCTTCATGAGCTTCTCCTTCTCTCATCGAGTGTGGCTGTTGCCTTTTCAGAGGCATTGACGAGATGGGAGTGTCTGCTGTGACAAGTAGGCTCGGGAACCTCCTGCTTCGCATTCAACTGAAGTTTCAGAATATACTGAATTGTATGAAACTGACGGCGGAGCAATCGCAGTTCGTGGAACAGACCGGTCGTTTCTGGGAGTCGACTACCGGCAGTCGGAACGCCGGTCGCATCCTGGGCCTATTGATGATCTGTGAGCCCGACCACCAATCGTCTGCGGACATAGTCGAGGCGCTTGACGTCAGCGCAGGGTCTGTGTCCACCCAGGTCCGCCATTTGGAGCAGATTGGCCTGGTGGAGAGGCTGACGTTTCGCGGTGACCGGGCGAGCTACTACCGGCTGCCCGATCGGGCCTGGTCGAAGCTGATGGAAGGGGAGTTGCAACGGATCGCCGAAATGCGGAAGCTCGCCGAATCGGGCACCCAGGTGCTGCCTGACTCGAGGCCGGAGCGGGTCACCGAGCTTGGTCTCATCGTCGACTTCTTCGCTGATGAGTGGCCTGCGCTGATGGGACGGCTGCGGGATCGACTTACAAAGGAAAGAACATGAACGGCAACCTCGCCATCGAGACGAAATCTCTGACCAAGCATTACGGCGACGTCGAAGCCCTCACCAATCTCGACCTGCAGGTTCGGATGGGAGAGGTCTTCGGGTTCCTCGGGCCGAATGGCG
>QQVI01000265.1 GCA_003388545.1 Actinomycetota bacterium | reverse complement strand
GTGGCACGACGGACGGAAAGGGAGTGAGACCTCCTGCCGTAGGACTGGGCCGCGGCCGATTCCACGACGACTGAGACCTCGCTTCCCAAAGATCGCCGTAGGTGATCTCGCTCAGTACTCGTCGTCAGGTCGCCGTTGCTTCGAAGGCTGGACCCGTGGGGGCTCACCAGGCATCTTGGGATAGTTGGGGGGCCAGGGCGCCTCGCCAATCCCGTTCTCTTCATCGCGCACGACCCACTCCATCAAGGTCTCGATGCCACCGACGGCATCGTCGATGCCTTCGGTCAGGTCGCCGACGGTTTGGTATCGCTCGGCGAAGGTATCCATCGGGAAGTCTTCGATTTCCACCTCAGGCAGCTCGTCCCAGGTGAGAGGAGCCGAGACGAACCCGGTCGGCCGGACACCGTAGGCAGACGACACCGACTTGTCCCGAGCGTTCTGGTTGTAGTCGATGAACACACCGTGCCGCTCCTCCTTCCACCACTTGGTCGTCACCAGGTCGAGGCGACGCTCCAACTCCCTGGCGAAAGCGAGCACCGCCCGCCGGGTCTGGAAGAAGTCCCAAATCGGCTCGATTCGGACATACACATGGATGCCACGACTGCCGCTTGTCTTCGGCCAACCAACGAGACCCACCTCGTCGAGCAGCTCCCGAGCCGCCATCGCGGCTTCTTTGACCTCTGAAAAGGTGATTCCCGGAGTTGGATCGAAGTCGAAGCGGAGCTCATCGGGGTGATCGGTGTCGTCGTCACGCACCGGCCAAGGGTGAAAGTCGAGGCACCCGAGCTGAACGAGCCGGACCACATCTGCTTCGGTACGCGGAACGTTCATCTTCCCGGGCCGTTGCGAGGGGAAGAGGATCTGGACCGTGTCGAACGGCGTGCTCTTCGATGCCCTCTTGTGATAGATGGGATCCTCGTCGACTCCCTTCATGTAGCGCTTGAGCATCGTGGGGCGGTCGCGGATGCCCCGTATGGCTCCTTCGGCGACGACCACGAAGTGGTTGACGACGTCGAGCTTGGACCAGCCTTGCTCGGGAAACACGATCCGATCAGGGCTCGAAATCCGCACCTCCTCCCCGCCGACGGACACCATCACCTCGTCAGGCATGTTTAATGTCCAGTTGGAGCCGGAGGTCTCATTGGCTGAAACCTTAGAGAGGGAATCGGGGGGTCTGAACCTCGTCGAGACCGTGCGCAACTCGATTGTCGGCAAGGACACCGCCGTCCTGACGCCGTTTGGGCTGAAGCGGCTGACCTACGCCGACTACACGGCGTCGGGTCGCTCACTGACATTCATCGAGGATTTCATCCGGACCCGCGTCCTGCCCATGTACGCCAACACTCATACAGAGACATCGGGAACCGGCTTGCAGACCACGAGGTTTCGAGAAGACGCCCGCAGGATCATCAGGGAGGCAGTGGGCGGCAATGCGGACGAGCATGCCGTCATCTTCGCCGGGAGCGGGGCGACCGGAGCCGTCGATCGCCTCATCGGAATCCTCGGCCTGCGGATCCCGGCGGCAATCGAAGAGCGCTATCGGCTAGGCGAGCATATCCCGCCCACAGAAAGACCGGTTGTCTTCGTCGGCCCCTTCGAGCACCACTCCAACGAGCTCCCGTGGCGGGAGACGATCGCCGATGTGATCGAGATCGCCGAAGACGCCGACGGGCACGTCGACCTCGAGGAGCTTGAGAGGAGGCTTGTCGAGTTTGCCGAGCGGCCGCTGAAGATCGGCTCCTTCTCGGCCGCGTCGAATGTGACGGGGATCATCTCGGATACCAGTGCCATCTCGTCCGTGCTCCATCGCCACGGCGCTCTCTCCTTTTGGGATTTTGCCGCTTCGGCTCCCTACGTCGGGATCGAGATGCGGTCGAAGTCTGCGGGCGGCGACTACAAGGACGCCATCTTCATCTCACCCCACAAATTGGTGGGCGGCCCCGGAACGCCGGGTGTCCTCGTGGTCAGGAAGGACCTTCTCGACAACACGGTGCCCGCGGTGCCGGGTGGAGGCACCGTCCAGTATGTGTCGCCGGACCGCCATACATACCTGGCAGACCCTGAACACCGAGAAGAGGGTGGGACTCCAGCCATCGTCGAGTCGATCCGTGCGGGTCTGGTATTCCAGTTGAAGGGCCAGGTGGGTGTGGAGGCCATCAGGGAAAGAGAAGAGTCATTCATCCGACGGGCGATCGACTCCTGGTCCGCGAACCCGAACATCCGGATCCTCGGCAACCCCGAAGCGGACCGGTTGTCGATCGTGAGCTTCGTGGTCAAGCACGATGACAAGGTCCTCCATCACAACTTCGTCGTGGCCGTGCTCAACGACCTGTTCGGTATCCAAGCCCGTGGGGGATGCAGCTGTGCCGGGCCGTATGGTCACCGGCTGCTGGGCATTGACCGGGAGACGAGCAATCGATTCGAAGCTGTTATCGCGAATGGCTGTGAGGTCATCAAGCCGGGATGGGTTCGCGTCAACTTCAACTATTTCATCCCCGAGGAGGAGTTTGAGTACCTCATCGAGGCGGTGCATGTGACAGCCAACGACGGTTGGCGACTACTCCCCCTTTATGAGTTCGAGCCCGCCACGGCCCTGTGGCGGCATCGGGACGGCCTCCCCGAGCCACCGGCTTCGCTGCTCGACGTCGAGTTCGACGACTCCCTCCCGCCTCCGCAGCTGCCCATCGAGGCCCTGCGCGACCATCTCCAGGAGGCAAAGCAGGTTCTCTCCGGGCCCGTCGACGCCGTACCGTCAGCGATCCAGCTACCCGAAGAAGCGGAGGCCTTGCGCTGGTTCCCGAGTCCCGCCGAGGCTTCGCTCTAGGACGAAAGAAGATCTTTCATCTGTCGGTAGATGATGTGAGCTGAGCGGCGCGGAGCGACCCGGTTGAGGATGTTCATCATTCGCGAGTCGCGGCCAACATAGATGTGCAACTGGTCGGACTCGATCCCGTCGCAGATGATCCGTGCTGCATCCTCCGCAGAGGTCGTGGGGTAGTCGGATCCGGCGTCGTCCGCATCGACTGGGGCCTCGACTCCTGAGTTCTCGGTGATATTGGTGGCCACCGCACCCGGAAAGACGACCGACACTTTCACGTTTGTGGGAAGCAGCTCGGCATACAGGCCTTCGGTCATCAGCTTCACCGCGGCCTTCGTGGCCCCGTAAATCGTCTGCCCCGGCACGGGGAGAAAGCCCCCCATGCTGGACACGTTGGCGATGTGGGCCACCGGACGCTCCAGTAGATGGGGCAGGAATGCCTTGGCCATATGCAGAGTCCCGTAGAAGTTGACATTGACAACTCGCTCGATTGCGTCGTAGTCGAGTTCGTTCAGCTTGACGAACGGCTGGATGATCCCGGCGTTGCTGACGTAGCCGTCGACAGCGCCAAAGGCACCAGCCACCCTCCCGGGAAGGGCAGCGATGGCGTCTCGGTCGGTCACGTCGGCGGTGAAGGAAGCGAGCCTGTCACCAGCGTCAGCGATTGCTGATGTCTCGTCGAGGCTTTCGCTGCGAAGGTCCACAGCAGCAACACTCGCTCCTCTGCCCAGCAGCTCCAGCACGAGGGCTCGGCCGATTCCGCTCCCCCCGCCGGTGACGACCAATGTCTTGCCTCTCAACTTCATGTCCGACTCCCTTCTGGGTGCAACCAAGGCGCGGTGGAGCTCGCCAACTGCCGATCCAACCCGAAGCCGCGACGTCCGGGTAGGGCCGAAGGTCCCTCACTTGTAGAACGGGATGCGGCGGAGCAGTTTGAGAGCCGACTTCAGCAGCCTCTCATACGTCTCGTAGCTGACACCACGAGGCGGGGCGAAGGCTGGAATCCAACGCTGCACCGACACGGTTTGCGCCTCGGTGTATTTCAGCAGGCCCTCCGCGCCATGACGACGCCCGACTCCCGAGGCCTTGAACCCGCCCATCGGAGCGTCGTAGCTCGACCACGTCGCGGCATAGCCATCGTTGATCGTGACTGTCCCGGCCTCGAGCTTCGAAGCGACATCTAGAGCCCTTCGGGTATCCCGGCTCCAGATGCTGAAGTTGAGGCCAAACTCGGAGTCATTCGCCTTGGCGACAGCTTCGTCCACGTCCACGACCCCGTAGACGCTGACTACCGGCCCGAACGTCTCGGTGCGGCACAAGATCATGGAGTCGTCCACGTCCGTGAGGACTGTGGGCTCGTAGAAGAACGGGCCGACGTCAGGCCGTGGCTTGCCGCCCGTGAGCAGCTTGGCGCCCTTGGCAAGCGCATCTTCGACGTGAGACTGCACGTTCTCGACATGCTGGGAGTCGATCAAAGAGCTGAGCCTGCTCGAGTAGTCGTACCTCGCAGTCATGTCCAGCGACGAGACATGCTCGACGAAGCGGCGGGTGAAGTCTTCGAGGATCTGCTCCTCGACGTAGATCCGCTCCATCGCTATGCAGAGCTGGCCTCCGTTGGCATACACAGATCTGGCGATCTCGGGCATCATCTGATCGAGATCGACGTCGGAGAGAACGATCGCCGCGTTCTTGCCACCTAGCTCCATCGACGACCCCATGAGATTCCTGCCGGCCTGCTCGGCCACGCTTCTCCCGACGGCCGTCGAGCCCGTGAACATGATGTAGTCGACGGCGTCGATCAGCGGCGGTCCAATGGTCTCGCCCTCGCCGGTCAGCACCTGTACGAGCCCTTCGGGTAGCCCCGCCTCTTCCAGCAGCTTTACCGCGAACAATGTCGAATACGGCGTCTTCTCATCGGGCTTGATGACCACTCCGTTCCCGGCGAGTAGCGCCGGTATCGCATCGGAGATCCCCAGCGTCCATGGGAAGTTCCAGGGGACGATGAAGCCGACAACTCCGAAGGGCTGGCGATTCTCATAGGTGCGGGTGAAGCCGGGGAAGGAGACGGCCCTCCGCCTCGATCGAAGCAGACGAGGGGCTGTGTTCACGTAGTAGCGGGTTGTGGCGACCGAGTCATAGAACTCCTCGAAGGCGGGGATGCGGGCCTTGCCACCTTCGAGCTGGATGAGATCCAGGGCTTGGTCGGCATGCTCGATCAGAAGATCGTGAAATCGGGTGAATATCCGCCCGCGCATGGTGGGCGAGAGGCGTTTCCAGTCGACCTGCGCCGACCGCGCGGCCGCTACGGCCCAATCCACATCCGTGGACACCGCCTGCGGTACCGAGCCGATCTCTTTGCCTGTGAACGGGGCAGTGACTGCGATCCGATCGCGGGAGCCCGCAGCCACGTCGATCCTCTCCTCGAGCTCTCTCAGAAAGCCCTGAGTCACCCTGGAGGGAAGCTGAATGTCGTCGGTCAACGTCACATGCAAAGCCTAGAGCGGCCCGCAGGCTGCGACACCATTAGCCCTCGCGTCGGGCGTTAGGCTCCCCCGATGGCTCACATCCACCAGATCAACGTCTCAGATGGTGGCGTGCCCAAGCTCCCCATCGAGAGAGCCTATGTAGCGACCTCTGGCGTGGTTGGCGATGACCAGGCCGACAAGGCGCACCACGGTGGTCCCGATCAGGCGCTGTGCCTCTTCTCCTTGGAGGTGATCCAGCTGCTCCAACTAGAAGGGCACACGATTTCTCCTGGCGCGGCAGGTGAGAACCTCACGATCGAGGGTTTGGACTGGGGCGACATGACGGAAGGGCAGCGCTACAGGATGGGAAGCGATTTGCTCGTCGAAACCACGTTCCCGGCGACCCCATGCTCCAAGAACGCCCAGTGGTTCGTCGACGGGAACTTCCGCCGGATATCGGACAAGGCCTACCCCGGGTCGGCGCGCTGGTACGCAAAGGTGATCGAGCCGGGTGAGATCTCGGCCGGGGACCAGGTCGAGCTAATCACCCCTTGAGGAACTCAACCGTCCTCTTCCATGCGAGGTCGAACGACTCCGGGTCGAAGCTATCGCCATCGGGATCTCCAAAGCCGTGTCGCGTCCCCGGATAGCGGTAGGTCTCCACCGCCAACGACTCGAGACCCATGGTCGCCTCCATGAAGGCGATCTCATCCTCTTCGATGTATGGATCCTCCTCGGCGAGATGGACCTGGTAGCGCGATTGGCTTCCAGCGAAGTCGATCTGCTGGGTCCCATAGAACGACACGACTCTGTCGATGATCGAGTGGAGGCGCACCGACGCCCAAAGCCCTAGTGAGCCGCCCATGCCGAACCCGACGACCGACACCGTGGGCTCCGCCGACTTCTCGGCCAGCAACTGGGCAGACGTCAAGACCAGCGAGGCGAGCCGGTCGGGACTCGCCTGCCCCAACTGCTCGACGGCTTCTGCCTCCGTGTCCGGAAACTCTCCGAAGTTTATGTCCGGAGCGAGCACTGTGTGCCCCTCGTCCGCCAGGCCATCGGCCAGCGCTTTGAACGAGGAGGTCAGGCCCCAGAACGAATGCAGCAACAGGACACCCGGGCCGGGGCCCGCCTGATCCTGGATGAAGTAGGCGAGATCTCTGACCACGTCACTCGAAATTAGCTCAACGAGAGCTGTAACGGCTGAAGCAGGGTCGAGAGCGTGAGCCACATGCCGGGCTCGCCCTCTTCGACCTCCCAGTCTTCTCCTGTGATCTCGCGCAAGGCGCAGCCGATGGCCGCCGCCTCCGGGTGCCGCAGCCGTAGGCTCTCCACACCTACCCCAAGCTCGAGAGACTCCGCCGGATGAGGCGTCCCAGCGCCCCACTCGATGAGAAACGGCATCACCCCGCCGAGCCCGCCCTCCGGTGGAAACGCCACTCTCCATCGCAGGCTTTCACCGTCGGGTCTCTGCCGCGACATCGCGATCACCTCGCCCGGATCAACTTCACACGCCCGCAGCCGAGCAGCGGCCTCGTCGATGTCATCGACAGCAACCGCGAAAGTGACCAGCGAGAAGCCGGTGAGGTCATCGATCCCGAAAGGTCGAGGTGCCGCCGGATCGGGCTGATCAGGATCCGGCCCGATCAGCTCCACATAGGTCGATGAGTCAATGCCGGTCAGATAATTCCTGGTTCCGAAGCCGGGATGAGCACCGCCCGGCGTGGGAACCACGCCCGTGCTCTCCGCCCACCAAACCCGAAGAGCCTCCAGGTCGGGGCCGGCAACGACGAAGTGGTCGATCGAAGACGCCATCGAGGCCAGAGTAGGCAAGGGATCGGCCGCTGTTCCCGGCTTCCCGAGCCCTACCCTCCGGACCGATGAGCTCAGCCGTGGCACCACTTCGCTATGGGTCGTTCCGCATCCTCTGGATAGCAAACGTCCTTTCGGCCGTTGGAACGTTCATCCAGTCGGTTGCCGGCTCGTGGCTGATGCTCGACCTGACCGGTTCCAACACCTGGGTAGGCCTGATGGTTGCCTCCTCGACATTGCCCCTCTTGTTCCTGGCCCTCGCCGCCGGGGCCCTCGCAGACATGTTCGATCGCACCCGTCTGATGCTTGTTGCGCAGGCGATCATGGGCGGCTCGGCTGCCGCAATGTCGGTGCTCACAATTGCCGGGCTGATCACACCGCCCCTCCTGCTAGCGCTGGGGCTGCTCCTCGGAGTCGGGGTAGCGCTCAACCTGCCCACGTGGCAAGCATTGCTGCCGGAGCTGGTCCCCAGGGGCATGATCGCTTCGGCGGTCGCCTTGCAGTCTGCGGCCTTCAACGCAGCGAGGGCAGTCGGCCCGGCGGTCGGCGGCGCAATCCTTGCGGCCTTCGGCGCAGGCGCCGGCTTCGGGGTAAATGCACTCACCTACATCTTCGTGATAGTCGCCGTGGTCATGGTGGGACGAACCCTTCGCCTCCCTGAGCGAGAACAGACCTCGTTCAGCACCGCCGTCGCGCTCGGGGTTCGCTTCGCTCGATTCACTCCGATGTTCCGACGGCTCCTCGCGCTCGTTGCCCTCTTTGCCGTGTTCTCGGCAGTGATCCAGGCCGTCCTCCCCAACCACACCCGCAGCCTCGGTGGAGGGGAATTGGAATACGGGATCCTGCTCGGCGCGATGGGAGTCGGCGCCCTCGTAGCCGCCTGGTTTCGCGAGAAGTTCCTGGACCGCTTCCCCGACCGACCGGCCCGGATCACCATCACGGGCTTCGGAATCTCGGGCATCGTCGTCGCACTGGCACCCAGCATCGCAGTGGGAGTTGCCGGGATGCTGGTGTCAGGCTTCTTCTGGGTGCTGACCCTCACCGGCCTCAATGCCACGGCGCAGCTGATCAGCCCGTCCTGGATCAGGGGCCGGGCCATGTCGCTCTACAGCCTCTCGTTCGGCGGCATTCTCCCTATCGGGTCGATACTGGCGGGGGTCGTTGCAGATGCCTCGAGCACCGGAACGGCGATGCTCATCCTGTCCTCGCTTGCGGTCCTCCTCGGATTGTCCTCTCCGGTCTTTGGCGTGCCGTCGGTGCGCAACGTCGAGCCCCCGGAGTTCTCCGAAGACCGTCCGGCTCCGATCCACGATCACACCGTCTCGGGTGAGGAGGTGGTGGTGCTCAATGTCTGGCAAATCAACCGTGACGACCTCGCCGAGTTCAGTCGCGTCATGAACGAGGTGAGGCTGGTCAGGCTCCGCACGGGGGCGTACAGATGGCAGCTGATGAGGACCGCAGCCGATCCTCTTCGCATCGTCGAGTTCTTCGAAATCGGATCATGGGAGGAGCACCTGGCACAGCACCGTCGCATAGACGACACCTCCGCTGCATTGCTCGCCCGGGCGCGCTCGTTCGACCGCGACGGCGGGCCGACCACCCGTCACCTCATCGGAATCGATCCGACCAACCCCGGGCTGTTCGAGGAGCTGATAAGACAGCACGAGGATCTGCACAGGCAGGATGGGTCAATACCGGACTTCGATCAGGATTGAACGAAGGACATCTCACGCTGGAACTTCTTCCAGTCGGAGGCTTTGGTCGACCACAAGACGTCGGTCGTGATCATCGCCAGTCCCAAGACGAGCAGGAGCCAGACCGACCAAGACGGGGCTTCAGCCGCGATGCCCGAGCCGATCATGAGCAACGGGATCGCCTTGGTGACAAGGGCACCAGAGGCGTGCATCCACGCTCGCTTCGCCGGGTCCGTTCTCAGGTAGGTCGAGTAGTCGGTCTTCACCCCGGGCTGAGGCTGGGTGACCTTGCCGATAAACCACCCCGTGAACTCGATGCCGACCATCCGCCCGACGAGGAGATGTCCGAGACCGTGGGTGGTTGCCAGTAGCACCCCGGTCCCCAGCAGCAGCCAGACGGCGGCCATGAAGCCATCGGCGGGATAGGCGAGCGAGACGAAGAGAAGGCCGGCAGCTGTCGCAACGAGCATGATCGTGGTCCCCAGCCAGAGCGGCACCCAGAGCAATGCCCAGTTCTTGAATGCCTTCTGATCGATCTCGGCGACATCATCGATGAAACGGGACAGCTCAGGATCTCGCTTGATCTCGCCCACCAGCTTCCAGAAGCCAGTGCCGCCCAGACCCGATCCTGCCTCGACCGCCTTGCGGGCATCCTTGAGGATTCCAGTTGCGGTGACGACATCCATTCCCTAAAGGTACCGTCTCCCACCCGTGACCTTCGAACCGGTGCAACCATCACCGACTCTTCGGTGTTCTCTTTGTCGATGGACGAGCTAGCAAGGGATTTGTCTCGCGACCTCGATGCGGCGTTCCCGCGCCTGGTCGAGCACATGAGCCCACGGCTGTACTGGGGCCTTCGCCGCATGACAGGTGATGGGAGTCATGCCGAAGATCTCACTCAGGAGGCTCTGATCCGCGTCTATCGGGCGCTGCGCGACTACCCCGCCGACAGGATCGAGGCCCTGAGACTCGAGGGATGGGTTTGGACCATTGCCTTGAACATCGGGCGCAATCATCTCAGAGACCGAACCCGGCGGCCCACCCTCGTCGAGGAGACGCGAGATCCGGTTGACTTCGATCCCGAGCCTGCCGACACAGCCGCCTGGCAGGAGCGACTCGCGAGCCTCTCGCGGCCACAGAGGACGGCGGTTGTCCTCAGACATGTCGTCGGTCTCGGCATTCCCGAGATCGCCGAAGCCACCGGACGCCCGGAAGGAACCTGCAAGGCCGACATCCACCGCGGCCTGGCCAAACTGAAAACGATCATGGAGGCGGAAGATGACCATTGAACAACAACTGGCAGAGCTGCTCGGAGATCGAGCACCGGATCGAATATCAGAGGCGACTGCCCTGGGCACCGGTCTCGCAGACGGATACGACTTCTACGAGTCGCCCGTCGGAGACATCGTTGTGACGTTCAACCCGCGAGGCGTTTCTTCAGTCACCCTCGCCAGCGAGGACTACGAGGACTACTTCCGATCGCGCTTCGGCCGGCCGCTATTGAGGGCCGATGCACCGGGTGCCTGGGGGCGCCTCATCCCCGAGAGGATCGAAGCAGGCTCTCCGGGCAGGTTGCCCGTCGACCTGAGGTCGGTCACCGAATTTCAGGAGGAGGTCTTGATGCAGGCGGCCTCCATCCCCAAAGGAGAAGTGCGGCCATATGGCTGGCTGGCCGTCAAGGTCGGCAATCCCAAAGCTGCAAGGGCGGTCGGCTCAACGATGGCGCGCAACCCGATCCCTCTGATCATCCCTTGTCATCGGGTCGTGAGGTCAGATGGCCATATCGGGGCTTATTCGCTGGGTGGCCCGGAACAGAAGTGGCAGCTCCTCACCGTCGAGGGCGCCCGACCGGATGATCTCGAGGACTTGGCGGCGCGGCACGTGAGGTACTTGGGCAACACGAGCACCGGTATCTTCTGCCATCCGACGTGTCGGGCGATCAGGCGATCCAAGGTAGAAAACGTCGAGGAGGTGCGCGACACAAGACAGGCCCAAGAGTTGGGCTACCGGCCCTGCTCTTTGTGCCAGCCGGTGTAGCCGCCCTAGGTCACCCGCTGCTTCGACGCTGGCAAACGACCGAGGACAACTAGCGTACGCGGTGATGCCTGAAACGACTCTCGAACAACTCGCCGTCAACACGATCAAGGCCCTCGCCATGGACGCCGTCGAAGAAGCCCAGAGCGGGCATCCCGGCATGCCTATGGGCATGGCCGACATCGCCGTTGTCCTCTGGTCGAAATACCTCAAGGTCGACCCGAGCGATCCGACCTGGCCCGACCGCGACCGCTTCTTCCTCTCCAACGGGCACGGCTCGATGCTGCTCTATGCGCTGCTCCATCTCTCCGGGTTCCCGATGAGCCTCGACCAACTGCGGAACTTCCGGCAATGGGGCTCCCACACTGAGGGGCATCCCGAGATCGACCAGGAGCTCGGTATCGAGATGACGACTGGCCCGCTCGGGCAAGGGTTTGGCATGGGAGTCGGCCTCGCCATCGCGGAGGAGCATCTCCGGGCCAGGCTCGGCGCTGACCTCGTCGACCATCGCACCTTCGGCTTCGTCTCAGACGGGGACCTGATGGAGGGGATCAGCGCCGAGGCGGCGTCGATGGCCGGGCACTTCGAGCTGGGCCGGCTCATCTACTTCTACGACGACAACGACATCTCGATAGACGGTTCCACTGATATCACGTTCTCCGAGTCGGTGCCGGCGCGCTTCGATTCCGTGGGATGGCACACCGAGACCGTCGACGGGCACGACAGGGAGGCGATAGCTCAAGCCACTGAAGCCGCTCTCGCAGTTGAAGACCGGCCGTCACTGATCGTGTGTCGGACTCACATCGCTCATGGTGCCCCCAATGCGCAGGACACCGCCGCCTCACACGGGTCACCTCTCGGCCAGGAGGAGATCGACGCCACCAAGGAGCGGATGGGCTACCCCACAGAGCCCAGGTTCCACGTCGACGAACAGGTTTACGCGTTCTTCGACCAGGCGATGGATCGCGGGCGCGAGGCCCACAAGAAGTGGAAGGAGCGCTTTGCGAACGCCGACTCCGAGTCGAAGGCGAAGCTGGAAGCGCTCTATCAACCCAAGCCGGTGACCCTGGAGGGGCCCGGATTCGAAGTTGGGGAGGTCATGGCCACCAGGGCCTCGTCGGGGAAGCTGTTCGAAGAGATCGCACAGAAATCTCCGGGGTTTCTCGGTGGCGCCGCCGACCTCGCCGGGTCGACCAAGACCGTCATCGAGAAGGGACGCCTGTTCTCCGGAACTGATCGAACTGCACGCGACTTCGCCTTCGGGATCAGGGAGCACGCCATGGGAGCT
>QQVI01000325.1 GCA_003388545.1 Actinomycetota bacterium | reverse complement strand
TGCCGGATGAGGCGTGCCATGTGTTCCACATGTCGACGTGCGGGGCCGCAATCCGCAGCATGCGTGGCCCGTTCGAGCCGATCAGCAGCTTCATGTCGCGACGGGCCGGTGGGAGCAGTTCCATGCCGCTCAGCTCGTAGAACTCGCCTCCGAAGTCCATCGAGCCTTCTCGTATCAGGGTGCGAATGATTGTGAACGCTTCCTCGAAGCGGGTCACCCGCCGGTCGTAGGGAAAGCCGAAAGCCTCGTACTCCGTCTCGTTCCACCCGGCACCAAGGCCCAGGATCAGTCGTCCGCCCGAGATCTCATCGACGGTCGCCGCCTTCTTGGCCAGCATCGCCGGGTTGTGGAACGAAGTCGAGGCGACGAGCGGACCTATCTCGACCCGATGGGTCATCTCGGCCAGAGCCGCCAGCACCGACCAGACCTCCCAAGGCCCTCGCGACCCATGCTCGTCGCGATAGAGCAGGTGATCGCCAACCCAGAGAGAGTCGAAGCCGGCGTCCTCGGCTGCTCTTGAGATGTCACGGATCTCCGACCATCGGTAGATCCGCTCCACCTCCGGGAGTTGGACACCAACCTTCATGTCAACCGCTCAGCTCGGCATCGGTCGGGATGCTCGAAGCCGAGTAGTCACTGACGATGTTCCACAACATCCAGCCCACTCCCCGATCCTCCGCTGCCTGGATCGACCTCCTGATTTGCTGTGGTGTCCACCAGAACGATTGGAGCCAAGGTCTGAGGACCGTTCCCGGCTCCATGCGGCGCAGAGAGTCGTCGATGGCGTCGGCGGTCACGTCGTAGGGATGCTCGTTGGGGTCAGGAAAGCCGAGCCACCCCTCGGAGTAATGGCTCGGATAGATCATCGGCGAAAGGGCGTCCACCTGGACAGAGACCTCTTCGGGGCGCTGGCCTATGCCCTGATCGGTGGGGCTCGAGACGACGATGGCGAATATGTCGGCGCTGACTGAACAACCCAGAGGATGGAGCGCCCGTCTTACCTCGGCCAGGTAGGCCGTGACCGCGCTCACACGCTCATCTTGAGACATGTCCAGCTGGCCGCTGACAGCGACAGCTTGCCCGGAGGGGAATCGGATGTAGTCGAGCTGGATCTCATCGAAGCCCAGTTCGCAAGCCTCGATGGCGAGATCGATGTTGTAGGTCCAGGCCTCCTGGCTTCTCGGGTCTATCCACCGACCAGCTATCGCCTGACCGGGGAAAGCGGCGGCCTTGACGGCATCGTCGAACGAGACGATCCGGGTAATGGTGTAGAGGCCGCGATCCTTCGCCGCCTGGATCAACTCGATGGGGTCGTAGGTCACCTGCACCGCCCCGATGTCGTGTGCCATCTCCACCGATGTGTCGTAGAGAACGGTCCCGCCTTCGGTCTTCGTATCGAACACGAGAGCATTGACCGCCGTCGAATCTGCGAGGTCCAGCAATTCCTGAAAGTGCTCCGGGTCGCCGGCGGCGTTCGCCGAGACTCGCAGTGCCCTGACAGTGATGGGCTCGAGCGCCACCTCCACGAGATGAGGGCCACCTTCCCAACCCTGCTCTGCCGACAACCAACCCGGCTTCACCGCAGTGACGATTCCGGGCGCCGGCGTCTCCAGGTGATAGAAGCCGTCCGGCCCGGTCGTCGTCGATGACCCGGAAACCGACACGGTTGCTCCAGCGATCGGCTCGCCGTCCGTATCGAGGACCCGCCCGATCAGCTGCAGAGGTGGAGGAGTGGTGGTGGTCTCTTCGACAACCTGACCCGACGTGGACGTGGCCCCACCCTCTCCTGACCGCTCCTCACTGCCCTGCCCGCGGTCGGAAGGCTCTGCGCCGGTGCCCGTGCAGGCACCCACGGAGAGCACGAAGAAGATGAAGATCAAAAGCCGGTTCCTGCCCACAACAGGGCTGATTGTCGCCTATACCCCGAGCTTTGCGACCATCGCGTAGATGGTGAATACGAGCACAAGTGTGTCGAAGGCGCCCCACTGACCCGTGTTGGCCCGCACCTTGTTGGCTTTGTCGGGCTCACCCGCCTCGATCGCCTCGGCGATCGCGAGCGACTTGGGCCCGAACACGGCGGATCCCAACACCGCGCCGATGATGACCGCCGCGAAGCCGATGGTGACGAACAAGGTGCCAAAACCGAAGACTTCGGAGTTGAGGACGAGGAGTACCCCCGTGACCAGGACGGTGACACCCGCAGGGATGTAGAACCGACGGGACAGTTTCTCCGTCGCTCGAAACCAATTTGCGGCCGCGGGGCTCACCGGCCCGAGAATCCCGGGGACGATCGCCTGGAGGAGGTTGGCGCCCAGCCAGGCTCCGGCCGCGCCGATGTGCAGAACCAAGAGGATGTTGCGGTAGACCATGTGTGATCCTTGTTCGAGTCGCCGCCATCATAAGGAAGGCCCGCGCCGGCTGCCGGTAATGGGGGCTTCCGACTTACATCCACGCCTATGGCGACCAGCCAGGATCCCGGATGCCGTGACGCGGCCCTCGCGACGGCACTCCTACTTGGGATCGCTATTGCATTCATGGGCAGCGGCATCGCATTGATCAACCAGGAGACTTGCACCGGTGCCTGCGAATTCTTTGGGCTCGGACTGCTCTACTCCGGTGGGCCGGTGAGCGCGATCTTCGGCTTCTTCACCGACGGCGTGGTCTTCGCATGGCCGCTCGACATCATGCTTTGGGTGGTCCTGGCCTTCTGGGCCGCTCGCATGGGCGCCGCGGGCAAGAGGTCGACTTGGGCATACGTGATCTCGATCCTGACACTCGCCATCGTCTTTGGATTCACGCTCTCCCAATTCGTCGAGTTGGCTGCATGAAGAGCCACTTGAGCACAATCGCCCCGCCTCGGGTTGCATCCACGTTGATTCAGAAGTGGAGCTTGTGACTCTCCACGATGGGGAACGTCGCCTCGAAGTCGACTTTGGCTCCATATCGCTCGGCGAGCGGAAGGAGATTCTCGGGCTCGTAGAGATCCGGCGAGCTATCGAGGAGTCGGAACAACACCTCCAAGCCCGCAGGCGAGATTATCTCGAGAATTCGAGCTGGGGAGCTGCCTGCGTTCCAGAAGGTATGCCACTGGCCCCGCGGTTTGGATACTAGATCGCCCACCCGCGCGACCAGCTCCTCGCCATCGACGTGAAAACCTACCTCGCCTTCGAGTATGAAGCTGAACTCGTCTTCTCTGCTGTGCAGGTGGAGTGGTGCAGCCAGCGCTCCTTGTGCCAGGCGGTGCTCCACCATTGCGAACCGGCCACCCGTGGCCGCTCCCCCGATCATGAACCGATCAAGGACTCCGCTGGGATCCCCGAGGATGTCACCCTCCTCGGGCCCAAGGACGTCTATTGCAGCGACATCTTCTGTGCCGGTCACCTCTCACCTCCTGACTGTGAGCCAGGAATATATGCAACCCGACATTGCCGTGCGCCTGGTTTCGAGTGCGAAAACTCAGCCATGAGAACACAGCCAAGCTTCTCTTCCGACTAGGGAGCGGCTCCTCCTTACACTCCCCGTCGTGTACTACGACCTGACCACCCTCCCCAACGGCCTTCGGGTCATCACGGAGACGATGCCCTCTGTTCGCTCGGTTTCGATCGGTTGCTGGGCCGACACGGGAACGAGGGACGAAGACATCAGCCACGAGCACGGCGCCTCGCACTTTCTCGAGCATCTTCTGTTCAAGGGGAGCGAAACGATGTCGGCGCGCGAGGTGAGCGAGACCTTCGACGCCATCGGCGCCGAGTCCAACGCGTTCACCAGCAAAGAAGCCACGTGCTATTGGACGCGACTCCTCGACCAGGACGTCGCGACCGGCCTCGACGTCCTGTCCGAGATAATCCAGCGACCGGCGTTTCGCGCCAACGAGATCGATTCGGAGCGCCTGGTCGTCATCGAAGAGATCAATATGAACGACGACGACCCCAACGATGTCGCCTTCGAGAACTTCACGACGGCAGCCTTCTCGGGACATCCATTGGAAGCGCCTGTCCTCGGCACCAGAGATTCCATCCGGGCGATGACCCGCGACGACATCAAAGGCTATTGGGAGCGTCGTTATGGGGCGGGCTCGATGGTCGTCGCCGCTGTCGGAAACCTGGCTCATGAACAGTTTGTCGACATGGTCGCTGAGCGGTTCAGTGAGTGGGACGGCCCATCGGTCGATCATCGTCTCGCCGATGTCACACCACAGCCTCGAGTCGAGCTCACCCGACGCGACACAGAGCAGGCCCACATCATCCTTGGCGGCAAGGGCCTCCGACGCGACGACGAGAGACGGTGGGAATACCAGGTCTTGAATCACATCATGGGCTCGGGAATGTCCTCCCGGCTCTTTCGCGAGGTCCGCGAGGAGCGAGGCCTTGCGTACTCCGTCTACGCCTTCCGGCTCGCATATTCCGACGCCGGCGCGTGGGGCGTGTACGTCGGCACAACGCCGAGCCAGACAGATACCGCAATCAAGGTGATCCGAGACGAGCTCGAGAAGGTCATGGAGGAAGGCGTCACGGAGTCGGAGCTCGAGCGCGCCAAGGGCTCGATGCGTGGCGGCTTGGCCCTTGCGCTCGAAGACACCACCTCCCGGATGGTCCGGCTGGGCCGTGACGAGATAGCGGGTCTCCCACACCTGTCGACTGATGAGCGACTCAAGCGTTTGGACGCCGTCACCAGGGAGTCCGTGAAGAAGATAGCTCAGGAGCTCTATTCGGCGGAGAGGTTGATCGGAGCGGTCGGTCCGTTCGAAACCGCTGACCTGGAGCCCTACCTCACCTGATGCCGATCACCGCGGAGTCCCCCCAGACCTCCGCGGTGCGGTATCAACTCCCGGTCTCGAACGAGACCGCCATCGGCTTCTCACCGATGTCGATCGTGCCCGACTCGCCCCCGTCGGGCCGGGTGATGGCCATGCCACCACCCAGCTCGACCTCCCCATCGCTCACCGGCCACCCCCACGTGGTGACTTGCGTCACCGGGCCGGTGAGCGACACCCAAAGAACTGTCTCCTGGGCCTGCATGAGATGGATCACCTTTGCTGCGTCACCCAATGGGCTCAGGTCTGCGCCCGGCTCACTCGCCGCGAATCGAACGCTCATGGTCGAAGCCACCGCCAACGCCAGAACAGTGGCCAAGACGGCGACAGGAGTCCGGAGGGTGTGCACTCTCTGCATTCGGCAATCACGATATGTGCTCAACGGGACTCGGGAAACGGCTAAATCCCGGAGTGGCGAACGAACTAGTCACCGGTTGGCCCCGCCCTTCTTCGATGGCGGTCCAGGGTTGATTTGACCCGTATGAGACAATGATCGGCTGATGCGCGACCGAGAGACGACATTCCTGGCCGATCTCATGTCCCCCGAGGACATGGCGGTCGAAGCCGTGGTCAGCAGATATCAACGTGTGGCCCCGGCCGTCACGCGCTTCGCCCGCTCGCTATCCAACAACCCGGAGCTCCGGGTACGCCTTGGATCGGAGCCGGCCTCCTCAGACGATGAGGTCGTCTGCGACCCCCGTATCTTCCAGGCGGCGTACCACCGCAACGCACCGGTGACCCCGGACGAGGTGGCGCTGGCGTCGGCGCTCCATGAAGTGGTTCATCTCGTCTCGACCCGCCTCGACGACCCCAGATCGATCCCCGAGGATTGGCCCATCGAGGGCCAACCGGATCCCGAAGCGAAGACCGACCTGCTGACCGCCTTGGAGCGAACTGGCAAGCCCGTGGCCGAGGTGTTGTTCTTCACTCTCGAGGACGCCCGCCAGGAGCGCCAAGGCTTGTCTGTCTACCCGGGGGCCCGGTCGGTCCTGCAGGACCTCTATCTGTCGTCCTTCTCCCAGGCCATCGAACGCAGTGGCGCGTTGAGTCAGTTCGTGCTTGGTTGCTTCCTTCTGACCGGCGGATATGTCGAACGTGAGGCCCTAGAGAGGCGCTTCGACGCCCGAGCGGCCGTGGCCCTCGCCGACGGGACGACCCAGTGCGAAATGGCTGCCGACGAGAACGATCCATGGAATGTGGCACGACTTGCCCTGGAGCTCGAGGCCATTGCACGAGCAAACGGCCTGATCACGGAGGTCCCAAAGGACGCCAGCAGAGGCACCAAGGACGCGGCGGAGAAGGCCGACGCCGAGCAGGCTGCAAAAGGCGTCGATCAGGTGAGGATGGTCTCGCCGATCGTCGCGGACTCAGACTCCTACCAAGAGACTCGTCGTGCCGCTGAGGCCAGGTCTGGCGCAAGCGACAGGAAAGGCACCTCTGAGATCGCCGACGAGGAATCGACCGAACAACTCCTTCGCATCAGCCAGGCCCCAAACATCTACCTTCCGAACGGCCAGGGCGGGAAACTGCTGGTGTCCCCGATTCCGCACTCCTTCTCCCGGCTCGGGAGTGAGGGGATCGCCGCCCTCTCTGAGGCGGCAAAGCGCTGGGAGGTGGATCAGAGACGCGTGAGTGGCGAGCTCTTCCCCCTGTTCGCAGCCAACCAGAGACGCGGCCTCCGCTCGGGGTTCGACCAGGGTGACGTCTCGCCCCACTCGGCACTGTTCATCGGGGCCGGGCTCTACCAGCGCTTGTACGAGCGAAGGGCCGCACGCACCCGTCGCACCTACGCCGTATCGCTCCTCGTGGATGCCTCGGCGTCGATGCTCAGCCCGGGAAGGGTGAGGGGAAGAGAGACCACGTGGGCGATGCCTTCGGCACTGCTCGGAGCCTGGACCATGGCGCGTCTCTGCGATGAGCTCCAAATCGACTTCGAGGTTGCGCTGTTCAATCGCGGATTCGCCGCCCGGCCCGACGACACCGAGCAGAGCTACCGCCACAGCAGGGCCAACTCGATAGCCGGCCTGAAGCGAACACAAGGGACCGCCGCCGATCGGCTCACCTCCACGGTCAATCACTATCTGGTGAAGCCATTCGACCGACGGTGGCGAGACTTCGAGCCGGCGCTCGCCGGCCTGTTCTTCACTGCCGCGCAGCCGAGGAAAGCGTCCGCGTACGCAAGACGTGAGCCGGACAAGTCTCCACCGGTGTCAATGTTCGAGAAGGCCGCCAACGTCGACGAGTTCAACATCGTGCACGCCGCCGAGCGCATGGGCAGGCTTGGTGCACAGGTCAGAGTCATGATGGTGCTCGCCGACGGCATGACCCGAGGATCCATAGAGAATCTGGAGGGCGCGGTTCGCTCGGTCGAGGGCACCGGCACGACCGTGATCGGCATCGGTATCGGTGATCACACGGTGGACGAGGCCTACCGTCGCCACGAGGTGGTGGACGAGCCGCAAGAACTGGCTGCGGCAATGATCAAAGGAACCAAGCAAGCGTTGCGTAAGAGCCTCTCAGGTCAGGGCATGGACACCTGGTGGCTACGCACATCAGACTCGAAAACACAGGAGAGATCAGTTGCCTGACAAAGTCACATTCTCAGACCCGACCGGGGAAGGTCCCGACATCACGCTCGAGAAGTTCGAGCTGCCTACCGACATAGCCGACCTGGGGATTCGGGAACGTAAGATCCCCGAGCCCGATCCGCATTATGTCGATCTCGGCATGCTCTATCGCTTTGCCCAACTCGAACAGGCGCGTCGTGAGACCGCCGGCCGAGGCTTCATCCCGCTGCACGTCGCCGTCCGCGGCCACATGGGGACCGGCAAGGACCACGACATCGAGCAATTCGCAGCTGCGATGGGGCTCCCGTACTTTCGGATACCTCTCACCGGCGAGGTTCGCGATGTGACGCTGCTGGGGTCGACGCGACTTCATGGCGACGGCAAGGGAGGAACCGAATCGCGATGGGAAGATGGAGACATCACACGTGCGCTGCGCGGCCCTGCGCTTCTCAACCTATCTGAGCTGAACGCTGCGGGTGCGGAGACCCTTTTTGCTCTGCACGGCCTGCTCGACCGTTACGCCGCGATCGACCTGCCCAACGGCGACTACGTCCCGCTGCGACCCGATGTCCGTATTTTCGGAACCATGAACCCGACCGACCTCAGGGACTACGCAGGCACTCAGACATTGAACAAGGCGTTCGCCGACCGTTGGGTCATCTGGGAGAAGTCGTTCCCTGGGACAGAGCAGATCACCTCGATGATCGAACGGCGCTATCCGGACCTGCGCGAGCAGTATGTGGATGCAATCTCCAGGCTGGCGGTCGAAGTGAATGCCTCGTTCGAGACATCCGACACCTCGGTCAGAGTGGAGACACCGATCTCCCTGCGCTCGGTCCTCGACCGCCTCCCGACCGGGCTGATCATCCACGCCGACGCCGACGATCCACTGCGCCGAGCGTGGGAGGAGTTCGTGCTTCCTCATGTCGACAGGTTCGATCGCGACCACTACGAGACAGTGTGGAATGCGGTCGTCAGGAACGGCCCGTCGATCAAGCCGTTCGGATAAGTACGGTTCGTCCATGCCGTACGACCTCGGGAACCCGGAGCTCGACAACGCCATCAAGGAGTTGGTGGCCAAGGCCTCCGACAATGACAACGCCGAGCTCATCGCCGAAATGATCACCACAGTGCTCAAGTTGCATCGCGACGACGGAAACCGCGGCGACCTCAAGTTGATCAACACCGCCCTCAAGGAGATGCGGTACTCCAACCTCGTGTTCTCCCGACACGAGGAGCCGAAGGTGACCATCTACGGCTCCGCCCGACTCCCAGATGACGATCCGGACTACAAGATCACGGAGCGTTTCGGGCAGGTCATGGCCGATAGAGGTTGGGGCGTCATCACCGGGGCCGGACCCGGTGTGATGGAGGCCGGAAACAAGGGTGCGGGCATCGAGAGCTCATACGGAGTCAATATCCGACTGCCCTTCGAGGCGAGCTCGAACAAGTACATCGCTCCGGAACGCAACGTCAATTTCAAGTACTTCTTCACTCGCAAACTCGGCTTCGTCAAGGAATCCCACGCGTTCGTGATCCTCCCAGGTGGCTTCGGCACGCTGGACGAGGCATTCGAGCTGATAACACTCGTGCAGACTGGCAAGAGCGACCTGCATCCCATCGTCCTACTCGAGTCCGAGGGGAGCGGCTACTGGGAGCCTTTGCTGGACTTCGCCCGCACCGTTCTCATCCGCAGGGCGCTGATCGCCGAGTCGGACATGTCGCTTCTCTTCCACACGACCGACCCGGAGGCGGCGGCGGATCACATCGAGCACTTCTACGCCAACTACCACTCGCAGCGCTACCACTCGGGCAAGCTGATCCTGCGCATGATGGAAGTTCCCGACCCAGCTGCGCTGGCGCAGATAAACGACGACTTCGCCGACATCGTCGTCGATGGGAAGATCGAGGTGGTCGGCCCGTCGGAAGCCGAGCTCGCGGATGAAGATGCACTCGACTGCAAGCGCCTGACCTTCCTGTTCGATCGGAGGCAATTCGGGCGACTCAGGCAATTGATCGACCGGTTGAACGACCTGGCCGTCAAAGAAGCACCAGCTAGACCCGCGCCTGTATTCAGCGAAGAACACGCCGAACGACCCTGGTGAGAGGTCGCCCACTTTGGGTGTTTATACAGGCTGGCCGCTACAATTAGCTCGTGCGAGACATCCTTTCCGACCTCGTAGCCGAGCAGCAGTTTCTCGATCAGTCTCTGCAGCGGATTCCCATCAAGATCTGGGACTATCAGACGCCGGCGAAGCCCTGGACCGTTCGCGACACGATCGCACACCTCGCCGACTTCGAGGAGCTTGCGGCAGACGTGATCGCCGGCGGGGATGCCATCAAGCGCTGGCAGAATGCCGCCGACCTCGACACACTGCGAAAAGAGGCCATCACCAAGGGCCGGAACATGAGGCCTCAGGATGTGATCGAATGGTGGCGCGGGGGCCGGGCAAAGGTCGTCGAGCCCCTGTCCCACATGAAGGCAGATGACCGCATCGACTGGATCGCTGGCGACATGAGCGCCCGCACCTTTGCAACGTTCCGACTCATGGAAACGTGGGCGCACGGTCTGGACATCTACAAGACGCTCGAGCTCGAGGTCGAGGACACTCCCCGGATTCGCCATGTCTGCTGGCTCGGCTGGAAGACACTCCCCTACGCATTCAAGGAGCAGGGTCTCGACTATGAGCCGATCCGAATCGAGCTGATCGGCCCCGGGTACTCCCGCTGGATCTTCGGGCCCGAGGGCGCAGAGAACCGCATCAAAGGCTCGGCTTCGGATTGGGCTCGAATCGCCGTCCGCCGTATCGAGCCGAAAGAAACCCGCCTCAAGGTGACAGGGGACCTGGCGGAGGCCGCACTCAAGGTCGCCAAAGCGTACCTGTGACCGTCATCCCCCATCTGTTGGGGATGATCCACCTCGACCCACTCCCCGGCTCGCCCGGATTCAGGTCGATGGATGCTGTGATCACAAAGGCTCTCGAGGACGCGAGCACATTGGCCGATGCCGGCTTCCCCGCGCTGATGGTCGAGAACTTCGGCGACGCTCCTTTTTTCGCCGATTCAGTGCCTTCAGAAACCGTCGCCGCGATGACGAGATGTGTTGACGCCCTGATCGCTGGGACGGGCTTGCCGGTTGGTGTCAATGTGCTGAGAAATGACGCCCTGTCTGCGATGGGCATAGCCGCCGCAACGGGCGCACCGCTGATCCGGGTCAATGTGTTGTCCGGTGTCATGTACACCGATCAGGGCCCGATTGTTGGGAAGTCGGCAGAGTTGCTTCGCAAGAGGGCGGAGCTCGGTGCGAGCACGGAGATCTGGGCCGATGTGCTGGTGAAGCACGCAACGCCGCCTCCGGGTGCGGACATCCGTCAGATCGCAGTCGACACACTGGAGCGAGCCGGCGCAGACGCAGTCATCGTCACAGGCCGGGGCACTGGATCCTCCCCTGAGATCGATCACCTCAAGACGGTGCGAGAAGCCATCGGCCCCGGGACGCGTCTGGTGGTCGGGTCGGGAGCGAACCCGACGAATGTCGCCGACCTCGCAGCGATTGCGAACACCCTGATCGTCGGCTCGGCCACCAAACGAGATGGCTCGCCCACCAACCCGGTCGATCCGAAGAGAGCCGACCAGATCGCGCACGCTGCCGCAAGAGCCGGCTTGATCTGAGAGGCCTGGGCCTAGCGGCCTATATGGGCCAATTGGGGCGTACGGCCCATGTTTTCGCGGTTTGATCCCAGGCAGACTTCCACACGTTGACTATGAGAGACTTCCCCAAAGACATACTCATCGAAGTCATGGAAGACGTGATCGAAGACCTCCACGGTCACGTCCATCGCGTCTCCGACCTTGCCGTTGACCTTGGAACCGGCCTGGGCCTCTCCGAATACGAGCTCGACTGTCTCGCCCTGGCTGGAGTTCTACACGACGTCGGCAAGATCCACATGGACCCCACCATCCTCGGAAAGCCCGGGCCCCTGGACGAGACCGAGAAAGACCTCATGCAGCGTCACCCAGAGCTGGGCTTCGCAATGACACGCAACCGCCTCGATCCGAGAGTCTCCGAGGCGATCCTCTACCACCATGAGCGTTTCGATGGCAAGGGCTATCCGTTCGGGCTCGCGGGCAACGCCATCCCCATACTCTCCCGCATCGTCCTTGTCGCCGACGCATTCGATGCGATGACCTCCACCCGCTCCTATCAGCCGGCCCTCCCCGTCGATTTCGCGATCTCGGAGATCATCCGGAATGCCGGATCACAGTTCGACCCCAACGTGGTCGAGGTCTTCATCGAGCTCGCCAACGTCAATCAGCTCCCACTGGCCACGACTGCCTGAGGTTTTTGTCACACACCCCTGATACCTTCAGGGTGTGGACGAGCTGAAACGTTTCACTGCACCAACAAGGGCCTGGTTCGAAGCCGCCTTCCAGAGGCCTACTCCGGCTCAAGCAGAGGGCTGGCCCGCCATTGCATCCGGTACCAACACACTCATCCATGCACCTACCGGATCGGGAAAGACGCTGGCGGCTTTTCTATGGACGCTCGATCGACTGCTCTCAGAGCCACTGCCGGAAAGAGAGCAGCGTTGCCGCGTCCTCTACGTGTCGCCTCTCAAAGCCCTCGCCCATGACGTGGACCGCAACCTGCGCGCACCCCTGACCGGGATCCGTCATGCCGCCCAGCGCTTGGGTGGCGAGCCGCTTCCAGAGATAACCACGTTCCTCCGCACGGGTGACACCCCTCAAGAAGAACGTCGTCGAATGCAACGGCATCCGCCGGACATCCTCATCACGACCCCGGAATCTCTCTACCTGATGCTCACATCGGCGGTGCGCTCCACGCTCGGGTCCGTCCGCTGGGTCATCGTCGACGAGGTGCACGCTGTCGCAGGGACCAAGCGTGGCGCCCACATGGCCCTGTCGCTGGAGCGCCTGGAGCAGCTAACGGAGCAGCCGCCACAGCGCATCGGGCTT